>JBFFMO010000107.1:0-9214 GCA_041554035.1 Allomicrovenator sp.
ATCCTTGATCTGAGCGGGTGTGCACAAAAACGCGTCGTAAAGTCGCGCGAAATACATTTTGACGAACATGTTGTACGTCGTCTCAAAAACCGCCCCGTTCATGGCCGCAGACGCCAGCAGGCCTGGCCCAATAAAAGCCAGGTAATCCGCGCCGTCGATGCCATCGCCGACATAATATCCAAGCCCCAATCCCATCCCCATCAGGTAGAGCAAAGGCTCGAAAAAATTGGGCAGGATATTCTTGACCCAGGTGTGGCGATACACGGTGACGTTTCGCCACCAAACCGCCATCGCAAGGTTCAAATCGATGTCACCAGGAAGTCTCATTCGTCGTGCCCCAAACCGTGGCCTGTGATGCGCAGGAACACGTCATCGAGTGACGAAAGCCGCACGAGCGTCTGCACGCCAACAAGGTCCGCCGCATGGGCAAGCAAAACCTGAGGATCGTCGGTGTAAAATAGGACTCGGTCGTTGAGTTCTTCGACCCGCAGGGCGTCGCCGCGAAGAGGATCGACGATCGAAATGTCCTGGTCGTATCCGAGCCGAATTTCAACAACATGTGCAGGCACGTTTTCTTTGATCAGCGATTTGGGTGTCCCCAGCGCGACGATCTTGCCTGCGTCCATAATGGCGATTCGGTCACACAGGCGCTCGGCTTCTTCCATATAATGAGTCGTCAGAATCACCGTTGTTTTCTGACGGCGTAACTCGGCCAGACGCTCCCAAATTCGCTGCCGGGCACGTGGATCCAAACCCGTCGATGGTTCGTCCAACACAAAGAGGTCCGGCGAGCCTAGGAGGCCACGGGCCACCATCAGGCGCCGTTTCATGCCACCAGACAGGGTTTCCACCAATTCATTTCGTTTGGAATCAAGGTCAGCAAAAAGAATCATCGCCTCGACGCGTTCCTTTCGCTCGGTTTTAGAGAATCCATAGAACCGCGCAAAAACGTCCAAGTTCTCGGCGACCGTCATCTCTTGATCGAGATTATCTTCCTGAGGCACCACGCCGACACGCGACTTGATAATCCGGTCATTTTTGGTGGTAGAAGCGTCAAAACCCAGAATCTCGAGCGAGCCGCCGTCGAGGCCTGACGCGCGGTAGAGCATTCGCATCGTCGTGGTTTTCCCCGCTCCGTTTGGCCCTAGAAATCCAAAAAACTCGCCGCGACGAATTTCGAAATCGATGCCGTCGACTGCGACAAAATCCCCATACGAGCGACGCAAGCCGCATGCACGCACCACGACATCTTGTTCCATGGGGTCCTCGATCTGCCGAATTACTCGACGATGATCCACAAGAAGTCGAGCCCAGCCGGAAGGTCTTTGGCGCCGCGAGCTTCGTGGGCCAGATTGACGGTTAAGCTCATGGACGGCTGTCCAGGGCAGCAAATACGAGCGCTGCGCTCAATGGTTCGTAACCGATCTTGAGGCTTGTTCGCGTAGATGAGACTGGCACGAGTCTGAGAACCGTGTTCGGCCTTCATGTCCGCATCAGTCATGCTGGAAACGATCGTTGCCGGCAATTTTGCGCCGTATTCGATCACATCGAATCGCTCATTTTCGACGGTCGCTGACGCCTGCGCTGCATCCACCAAACAGGTCGGATTCAGCTCTGCAAAGGGCACATCAAAATCGACGACTGTTCGCACGCGAACGTCGGCGCAAGACTGTCCGTTGACTTCGACCAGCATCGCTTCGTCGAGCACAAAATCCTCGTCGATGTCGATCGTTTTTGGGGCGAGCGAACACAAGGGTTTGCAATCGTTGTCTTGAATTTCTTCAAGGAAACCGGTCAGCCTTGCGTCTTCGGTGTTGATCTCTGTTTTTCGGATTTCACGCTTATTTGACGCGCCACATCCAACCACCAGAACCATGAGGACTGTCCACTTTTTCATCTTGCCTCCGCGCTGCGGTTTGAATAGCCCCGACGCGCCGTGATGACAAGTCTGCGTTTCCCTACACACAGCGTAACGACGCGCCGCAACCTGTTCAGGGAATTCGACTTTGGGGCTTAGAGTGGTCCGTCATCGGATCTTTTTGTGCCCCCCTGTGGGCGCGCCATTCGAGGGTTCGTGCAAGGGCTGAGACTGAGCCACACTCAGGCGCCAAGCCGCGAGCCTCCTACAAATGGTGGCGAAAGAGCCAAAGACGGCCGTCAAAAACGGACAAAAAAGGACAGCAAGAGCAGCAAGACACTGCAATTGCCATCTTGTGCGCCAATGGAACACCGGCTAGATTCTGCGAAACCCTCTGACCACGACTGAATAAATGTTTAAGAAAACACTATTGGTAAGCGCACTCTCGTTCATCGCATTGTCCTCAATCGGCTGCGGAAAAGTCTGTGACGAACTCGAAACCAGAATGTGCACGGATTTGGGACCAGAAGACTGCAAGATTTGGAAAGAAGATCTGGGCGGTTTGGAGTCCATTCGTAGCGGACGCAAAGCCGACAAGAATTGCGGAAATATCATGTTGACCGGTGGCTACGATACGATGGTTGAAAACTACAAAAAGGCGGCTGTGAGCATCAGAGAGTCGAGAGCCCCCAAAGAGTAGTATTTTGATAGCCCGCTCTAGATTCCGGTGGCGACCTTTTCGTTGGATTCGGCTTTGGGCCTTGCTGCCACCAATCGCCGAATCTTGCCGGTCACGCTCTTGGCAAGCTTATCCGACGCCTCGTGCAGGAGCTGGGTTTTGATTTCCTGCCGTTTATGGTCGTTATTCCAGATGTTCAGGTTCTCTTCGTGATGAACTCGCTCATAAACGGTGAATAAGATCGTGCCTGTCCGGACATCGAAAAAAGTCGCTTCCATCACACCGGCGACCTCGACTGTCCTGCCAGGAGCCGCAAAATATCCGATGACCGTCGGGTAGAGCCACGCCCAGCCGTTGAGCCGCGAATCGTCCACGAAGCGGTGACGATAGAGCAGAAGGTACTTCGACCGGTAACGTGCCGCGAGTTCGCGGAGTCCTGCCACACTGCCGTCGGCCGGCCAATCGGTGGAGACCTCGGTCGTCACTTCAAAAAAGCCGGTTTTTTCCATCGCCTCGCTCAGGATATGAGGAGCGACGGCAAGGGGCAGGTCTGCATCGACGTCGTACGCCGTGGTGACGGGCAAGATCCCCACCCGTGTTGCGTCCTCAAGGAATACCGGGGCATCCAGAATTTCACGCAAACCGTCTTCAGACAGATTCCCCGTCCGGTCTTGCTGGAAGTGATTCGTGTCGAGCACAGGCTGCTGCGCCTGGGCGGTCATCGCCATGGGCGCCATTTCAGCCTGCATGGGGGCTGCAGCACAGCCGCCCAGTGCAAGTGCGATCACAAGAAACCCATTCAATTTCATTCGATTCATGTTCAACCTCGTCGTTTATCGATGGTTGAAATGAACGCGCCCAAGGAATGGAAGATCTATTTTTCGTCGAAAAAAATGCGAACGCGTACAGGCCCACGAACGCGAGCCCGAAGACTTTCGGGGACCGTAATGGCCCCATCGGCGTCCATCGACGCTCGGAAATCGATCGAATCGATGATGTCCTCTTCCGTGGTGGGACGCGCCAATTTCAGAATTTCTGGAGGCGTGACATGAGGCCGTGTGGCGGCATCAAGGGAAGGCATCGGCCGGGTCATTGGATTGACCTTCTCCATCTCGACCGTGCGCAAAAAATCCAAGACGTCCGGTGGAGCCGTTTCGTCGGCCTCGACCTCGACCTCGAATTGGTCGGTATTTGGATCGTCGTCGAGATCTTTCATCATGAATCAATCATGGCTCAAAAGAGCAGCCACGAGAAGGCCTGAATCGGTGACGTCGCTAGGGAGTTATTGGATGCCACAGAATTTGTTACCGAGTGGGCCACAACTTACTGACGTGAAACATTCCGTGTCACCCAAACAGGCGTAAGTGCAAACCATTTTGCCGCCGATATCTGTACAGACGCCGCCCTTAGGCCCGCAGTCGGTGGCTTGTACGCACTCATCAAAAAACGCGTTGAGGGCTTCGGGGGTGGTCAAGGCTTCGTTGTGCAGACAAACCTGCACAGAGGCACCGTTCACCGTCATGCGGTCATATCTCGAAAACGGTCGTGCGCACGAACCAGTGCTTTTGGGCATGCAGTAGTTGCCGTAAAAATCCGGCCCGAATTTCACGGGAACACATGCGTTGCCGCTGACACAGGCCGTGTCGGAAACGCAGGGTTCAAGCGGCGGTGTATCGCCAATATCGGTCGTTGTGCATGTGTTGGTCGCAACATCGCAAACATTTCGGTTGCAGTCGTCTTCCTCTGTCTGTGTTGTGCACTCGATACAGGTGCCCCCAACACATTGATTGAGGCCCAGGTGGTCACAATCCTCCGGCATATTGCAGCCCGCACAGGTATTGATCCCAAGGTCGCAAACCGAAGCCACCGCGGTGGAGCATTGCTCGCGATCCCGACATTCTTTGCACGCATTTAAGTCAGGTGTAGCCCCCTTGATGCACACGCTGTCGATGCAATCGCTATCATCGAGACACTTCACACACGTCTTGGTTTCGGAATCGCAGATTTCGGCAGTTTCGCAACCGGTTTGGTCCACGCAAGCGACACAGAGGTTTGTGGTGGTATCACAGGCTCCCATGGCACAATCGTCAGCCACTTGGCATTGAACACAAAGGTTCTGTTCGGTGCAGACGCCGTCCATGCAATCACCGTCATTCTCACACGCGGAAGAGGTCGAGACATCTTGCCCAACATCGGTAATGGCATCTGAGCCGGCATCGACTGTTCCCGATGGGACCGCCGCATCCAGACATCCCCCTGCAAAAACCAACGAACATAATGCGATGAATTTATTCACGATTAACTCTACTGCGCTTTGAAACAAAAATGCCTGGACCGGATATTATCAACCCGACACGGGGGAGAGTGTCCCGGGAATTTGATCGATAAACAAGGATTTCGGGCAATATTCTAAGCCATCTACGAGCCCAGGCAGAGCGGCGATGTCGACCGCAGAGCCCGCTCAAATTGAAGTTTGCCGGCGAGGCCTACCCGCATGAGCCTCACAAAAAAAAGCCCCAAAAAGGGGCAATTCAAATCAAAGGGCCGTCATGCAGGTTCGGCTAAAATACAGACTCAAGCGTGGTTTCTGGCGGCGAGTCTTGGCCCGCTACCCCTTTCGTTCCGCCGCCGACGGAGCAGATTCCGCCAGCGGTTCCGCCCAAGGCTGGTGAGCCCGAGGCCTGTCCCGTAATCGTCAGGTTGGGGAAGGTTACGGTCGCGTCGTGAACAACAGAATAGATGCCACCGGCGTTGCCGCCGTTGCCGCCGGCGCCGTTGCCGCCACGCCCACCTGCTCCGCCGTCGCCACCACGCTTATCGCCCGACCCGCTTCCGTTTCCGCCCATGCCACCGGCACCGCCACAGCCACCCTTCCCTCCATCACCGCCCTTGCCCGCTTGTCCACCGACCAGCTCGACCTCGCCCAGAAGAACGGCTCCATCAAATGCGCGAATCGCGGCGCTGCTGCCACCTGGTCCACCGTTTTCGGCTGCCTCTCCACCGCAACCACCACCGCCACCGCCACCACCGCTGCCACCTGGGCCGGTATCGCTGGTATCGCCACCGCCACCGCCTCCACCGCCACCGTTGGCGTTGAGGCCACTTTCACCGGCCATACCGGGAGCCCCATCGGTGCCCTTTCCGCCACCAGTCCCCGGATCTGAGCTCCCTAGACCACAAGCGTTTGTGCCTTGATTGCCGCCATTTACTTGACCGTTGATATTGGCTCCATCGTTTCCACGTTGGGGGCTTGAACCATTGCTCAGGCTGCAAACGCCTCCATTCCCACCGCTGCCGCCGCTGAAACCGCCAATACAACCGGGTGAGCCGCCAGACCCGAAGGCCGCTGCCGCGTTTCCGCCCATATTACCCCCGAATCCTACCGCTCCATCCATGCCTTCAGAGCCATCAGATGCATTCCCACGTTCAAGCCGCATATCGACGAAGGTCAGCTCCGTCGTATCGACCCTCAGAGTGCTAAGCATCGGCCTGAGCAGTGGCTTTCTGGGCGCCCCCAATACAAATGATCTGAGCTCGACCGGAGTCGACGACTTGACCGTTAATGTCGGGTCAGATGAAGCGTTTGTGATTTTCGTAGCCGTGGTGGACTGTGTCACGAAATCCGCCTCGTAGCCGCCTGCAATGATCCGGATCGTATTGATTGCGGGGACCTCCCAACCGCTGGCTGGAAAATCACCTTTTGTGATCAAAATCACAGGCCTGTTGGTGAGGTCAGCCTTCGCCATCGCCGCTGCGAGGGTTGCCACGGCAGAGGTCGGGGTCAGGCCATCGTTGGCATCGTCGCCAAGCGGGCTCACGAAAATAGTCTCACCAAGAACGCCGTCGACTCCGTCGCCGTTGGTGTCCACAAAATCGATGGGATCGTCGCATTCCGAGATGTCAGTACAGGCCGAGTCCACCGTGCACCGCACTGTATCGACAGCACATTCACAGGTGTTCATTTCAGTGCAGGTTTCGTTCATCCCGCAATCCATCGCCGAGGCACAGAGAACACAAATATTGTCCTGCGAGTCGCACACCAGACCGTCGGCGCAATCCGTAGCCGACAGGCACTCAACGCAAGCGTCGTTTGGCGCGTCACATACAAGGCCTTGGGCGCAATCCGCGGAGCAAGTGAGGGGTAAATCAGGGCCATCGTCGGCCTCAGCGTCAGCAAAATCCAAACCGGCATCTTGCACGTCGCCCAAATCGACCGACGCATCACTGGCCAAATCGGTCGCAGTGTCCGCGTCGGAAATCCCGCCTGAATCGTAATCCGTATTTCCGGATTGAACGGCGTCCTCAAGACAACCACTCAAAACCAACACAGTGAAAAGTGCTATGAATTTGCTCACGATTCCCTCAACTTTCTGACTTGGGCGACTAACCTGACATGGCCAAGGTTATCATAGGTCATGCCCCGTGTGTCGACCTGACCGAATTTCCTAAGTGTCCGGATATTGGCCTCCAAGCGCAAGTTTTGCGCAAAACACCTGCAGGGTCGCGATTAATTGAAGTAATTCCCGATGACAGAATTCGCTGACGGGCATTGAACCTGCTCTTCAGGGGATATCCGTGTTTCTAGGCTCCGGATACTTTGTTAATTTGGCAGGCTGTCGGGTCACACGGCGAGGTCTGAATCAGACCTATTTATCGATCCCGGGCGCTTTCGAAAAACGGACCAAGCACATCGTAATTCACACTCGCATGTGGTCCTGACGACCAACATGTTAAGTGTCTAAATATTAGTTTTTAAGCATACGTTTTGCGGCAAATCCCCATGAGTCGCGACAAAGAGGAGATCCCAGCAATGAGTGAATTTGGCAGAGAGCGGCAGTCCAATATCTATGTGAAAGGCCTTGCTGGAGATTATCCGTCCATACCGATCGACATGGCGAAGCTCGAAGCCGCTGCCCAATCGGTGATGAGCCCTGAGGCATTCGCCTACGTGGCTGGCGGAGCCGGCCTCGAATCCACCATGCGCGAGAATCGCGACGCGCTGGAGAGATGGAAGATCCTGCCTCGCATGCTTCGCGACGTTTCGAGTCGTGACACGACGGTCGAGATCTTCGGAAAAACCTACGAAACCCCATTTCTGCTGGCGCCCATCGGCGTGCAAGAGATGGCGCATAATGATGCCGATCTGGCTACGGCACGTGCCGCCTCGGCCGAAAAAGTGCCGATGATTTTTTCGAATCAAGCCAGCGTCTCGATGGAGGAATGTGCAGCCGTGATGGGCGATGCTTCGCGCTGGTTCCAGCTCTATTGGTCCAAATCGAACGACCTGGTGGCAAGCCTTGTTTCGCGCGCTGAAGACGCGGGATGTGAAGCCATCTGTGTCACGCTCGACACGACGCTTCTGGGTTGGCGCGTTCGGGATTTGGATCTGGCCTACCTGCCCTTCCTGCGCGGCAAAGGCATCGCGCAATACACCTCGGACCCTGTTTTCCAGCAGCTTCTGAACATCAAGCCTGAAGGCGGCGAGCTCGACCAGAAACGCAAAGTGAACCTGAACACGTTGAAGGTGCTTTTGGAGTTGATGACCAACTACCCAGACGACCTTTTGACCAATGTACGCTCAGGGAAACCGCTGGCAGCCGTCCGCCAATTTGTCGGCATTTACTCCCGACCATCGCTGACCTGGGAAGATATTCCGTTCCTGCGCCAGCACACCAAGTTGCCGATCCTTTTGAAGGGAATTCAACACCCCGCCGACGCCCAACGCGCCAAGGACGAAGGCATCGACGGTCTAATCGTTTCGAACCACGGCGGACGGCAGATCGATGGCGCAATTGGCTCACTCGACGCGTTGAAACTCATCGTCGATCAGGTTGGGTCGGATTACCCGGTGCTTTTCGACAGTGGAATCCGAAGCGGCGCCGACGCCTTTAAAGCGATCGCGCTGGGCGCCCGGGCCGTATGCATCGGTCGGCCCTATATCTGGGGACTTGCGCTTGCCGGCGAAGATGGGGTCCGCGAAGTGCTCAAGAATTTCAGGGCTGACTTCGACCTTACGATGGGCCTTGCCGGTTGCACGTCCATCGCCGAAATGGGTCCCGAAAATCTGATACGACTTCCATGATCGAACACCTCGAAAAACCTAAATTCATTTTGGATCCCGAGGTCGCCCATGACCTGGCGTCGGTGTGCGATATCACGCCCGCTCAGGTCATCGAGCGCACACTCACCGGACTGAAGCCGTGTGGGCTCTTGAAGTCTCGACGGGTCGGCGAGTACCCGCTTTGGCGCGACGGTCTGTCGGCGCTCTTGCGGCGCCCGACCTCGGATCCCGTGCTGCCCATGATGAACTCGAAATTCGGAGGGATTCCCTACGACGAGGGCTCAAAATGGACGGGCTACTCCTTTTTGGGGCAGCTGAACTTCTCGCAGTTCAACGCAAAACCATTGGGATTTCCAGACGACGGTATCTTGGGTATCGACATGGGCACCGAACTCTCTGATTTTCGAATCCGATGGTACCCCTCACCCGAAAAGAAGCGCGCAAAGGCCGTCACAGTCCCGTCGGTAGGGCATTACGAGTGCGCGATTTCTTATTTTCCTGAGTGGAGCCTGCCCAGCACGGACACCGAATTTCTTGAGCTCTATTCCGGCTTTCCGCAAGACGCACTGGATGTGCTCATCGACTGGCTTCCCGAACAACTTGCGATGGACGATGG
>JBFFMO010000108.1:0-9195 GCA_041554035.1 Allomicrovenator sp.
CCCAAACGCCAGCACCACCGGTATCTGCAGGATCGGCTGAAAAAGCTTGGATTTTGCCCATCGCGTGATTCGCGTGAGTTCAACTCGTGGATACTCCCAACGGGCAGACGTCTTGCGCATGTTGCGACGAGGGTCGGGAAGACCAAACCCAAGCAAAAGCGTCAACAGGGCGACAAGACCCGCGCCCACGTAAAAATGAGTCGGTGAGAGTCCCGGCATCAACGCCGTCTTTGATTTGGGCGCGACCGGTCGGGCTTCTTCCAGAAGATCGGCCCCAAAGAAGTCGCCGCCCTCAAAACCGTCCACGGCCGGTTCGGCCTCTTCTTGCACCAGATGCATCCCGCAAATCGGGCAGTCTCCGGCTTTGTCGAATTGAAGACCGTCACACTTCATGGGGCAGATCCATGCCTCGGCAGGCGCGGATTGCTCCTCGGCCACAGCGTCGACCGCAAAAACGGTCGCTGTGTTAAACGAAAAAACGGCTAGGGTGACGAAAATCCAAAACCAACGCATGATGCGATTCCGACGGCTGCAGGCGCCGCGGAACATACCAACCACACACTAAAATTCCATGATTGAAATCCGAGAATTAGTCGCGCGCTCCCGTCAGTCGCCCACAGAGGCCAATATCGAGGCCCTTTGGCGCGCTGTTTTCTTGTCGCGAGCTTGGTACCTCTTGCCCGCTCGCCCCGACGATCCCGCTTCGTTTCCACTCGTGGTCATGCGGGATGATGAGCCTTGGTTGGTCGCATTCACGAATTTCAGACGCCTGCGAGATCTCGAGAGGTTGCTTGGCCATCACGGTGATTCGAAGATGCTCATGTTGGATCCAGGTGAGGCATTGTCGCAGATTCTGGCGGTCAAAGAACATATCCGCGGCGTGGTTTTTAATATTGAGTCCGACGAGATGTTCCGGTGTGAAACGGACGCCTTGATCGCCTACGCCGCGTATTTTGGGCTTGAGGTCGATTGACTCAGGTCATGCCACCCCGATCGAGGCGCCAATGCCTCGATCCTTGTGATGACGTGGTGATCCCTGTGACGTCCGCCAGGCGCCGGCTTGGCCCGTGACTGGTCCGCCCAGGCTCCAGCCTGGCCTTGCGATGGGCGATGCCACACACCAATTTTCAAGCAGGCACGGCAATTGCTCACATCTACCTACATCGCATGGAGGTAGACATGGCAAGCGCTCAGAAATTCTCGATTCGTGACACGCTCAAAGTGGTGGACGTCTCAAAAGAGATCGTGCTGGACGTCATGTTTCTGACCACCGACTTGATGCACTCCATCCGCAATAACCTCCCCATCGACATGAGCGCTGCACAAGTCACACTGCAGGGAGCCCGCGTCACGGCCGCTCCCGAAACCGTGATTGCTGAGATCATGCCTGTGAGCCGGCGCCGAAGAGCATGGGCCGCGTTGGTGGTGGTCGCTGTGTTTGGCGCTGCCACGATTGTCGGCGCGCTCTTCACGTTTGACGAGATGCGGGCCGAAAAGATCGATGGCGCACTCAACCAAGCACACTCTCTGGTCGCAACGGCGTCTTCTTTCGAAACCGACACCGTCGACATTCGGCTCGAGGTCGCTCGTGACTTGGTGGTTCAGGGGCATCCATCACGGGCTGCAACGTTGCTTGAGCCGCTCATCGATTCACGTCGCCGCGACGAAGTGATCGAGGTCCTGGCTCCAGCATGGTTGGCCACGGGCCGCCTTGAAGACGTGCGCTCGCTCGTGTCAAAAGCCGGCGTGACCACGAAACGACCTGCCGTACTCACGGACGCATTCAATCAATCCTGGGAGATGGACCCACGTTTTTCGACGACTCCGCGCATCATCACGCCACAAGACATCATTCCCATCACGGACGGCGTCTACGGCGTGCAAGTGGGCGACACCGAAGGAACGTTGGAAGTCCCCACTGAGGATCGTCCTGATGACTGGCAGGACAGCATCGCGGCGCGTCGCCTCTGCATCGTCTTGGGGTGCCGCTTCGCGGTGCCACAGGCAGAATTGGTGAGTGTTGAACTCGATGGCGTCCAGACTCTGGGCGCCTGGATTCCGGCCCGTGCCGACGGGGCGGCTTTTCCCATCGAGCAGGTGCGCGGTTGGAGACATTTATTGCGCGGCGAGCCCGACGACACGACGGCGATTGCCGCGCTGAAAGCGTGGAAACGGCTGCCTCAATACAAGGGCCTCGCCGCTGAACTCAAGGCGGCAAGCGCTCAGGACCTGGCCGCTCAAATGTCATCCTTGATCGTCTTCGATTTTTTGGCCAACAACCACGGGCGCTTCGCTTCATCACGCAAAGATTGGGGACAACATCTGCACGTCGCCGAGGGTCAACTGCAGGCAACCACCCAATCGCGAATCTTCAACACCCGTTCGTCTAAACGTGTCCGTGGCCGATTCTTGTGGTCTGAAAAACTGCCCGCCTCTGAAGTGGCTGCCGCACTCGCCATCGACTTCGCCCGCCTCGGCGTTAAGATCTTTCCAGTGGAAACACCCGACCGCTCTGACAAGCTTTACGCATTGGCGCGCCAGCAAGACGCGCTCGCACGACGGTCGCGTCAGCTCGAAAAAGAAGTCGGCTTTTCGTCTGCGTTTCCGTTCTAATCTTATTTGGGTGTCAGTTCCGCCACGACTCGTCCCGCCGCACGTTCCATGAAGTCGTCAGTGACTCGAGGAATCCGAGGAAGGCCTGCGACCAACTCCATGCAGTCGAAGCGATGTGGGCCCCGTACGAACCAACCTGGAAGGTAGGAAACCGGCGAAAATCCGAAATCGAGGAGCTCAAGGATTTCTTCTTCGTGATTGATGGGGACGGTCATTCGAATATCCGTCACGCCCTTTTCACGAACCTTATTCACAAATTCACGGATGATGGCGACCGGGTAGCGACCCGCTGAATTTTCGATCGTGATGTAATTTCCACGCGAATGATACGTGGGCCATACCCGTCCAGAGATCACGACACTGCCTGTGCCTCGGGGCGCGCCCACGGGGAAGCTGCTGGGGTAGGGCATCTCTTCTTCGGCCTCGCCCAACGATTCGATGATGCGTTTGGCGAAGGGCGTGTTGGTGATCGCGTTCGAAGGTGGAGTCACACGAACGGAGTCTCCGCCCATGTCGACGAAACCCATCAAAAGCTCAGCATCTTTGAGATTTTTCGAGCCTGGAACGGTACGAAATCCCCAGGCCATCGAGCCAATTTCTCTCGCTCGTTTAAACGCGACTTCGTTGCCCGCTCTGAAAAACGCGATCCCGAACTTTTTGACGCCAAGTCGTCGTAATCCCTCAAAAAGTGCCTTTGCAACCAGTGTGCGCTCCGGCACGTCTTCGACAGATAAGGCGCCAATTTCGAGCGACATATTCCAGTCACGTGGAAACGACAAACCGCAGCCCAAAATTTTGTGATCATCCGCCGCGACGATCAGAGCCACTTCGCCATCGCGCAGCAACCGCGCCAGTGTCGGACCATCGAGCAATTCCTGATGAGGAAACTCGGATCCGTGAATGCCACGATAAAACGCGGCAATATGCTCGGCCTGATCAGGCTTGGCGAGTAGTAGTTGCATTGAGTCTTTCCACGAGGAGCTGTGCGGGTTGGATTCTTCTTTAAGATGGCCGGTGCTGTCAATCACCGGGCGGTCGGTGGCGCTCTACGGGCAGACCGCTCGGCACCGAATCAGGGGTTAAGAGACTGAGCTTTTTGAAATCTTTGTCGGTCAGAGCGTAAAGAAATCCTTCCAGCGCGTCTATTTCGTCGTTTGTCAGTTCGCGTGTGGGTTTGGCCGATTCCGCATTCGCAAAAACTTTCCGACGAGTCTCTTCGTCTCGGCGAGCGGTGGCGCGAAGGTCATCGGGTAGATGTGAGGTGTCCCAGGTATCCCACGATTTTGCTGGGTCGATGTGATGACGAATCGCCTCACCCACGGTCGCAAACGCACCATTATGCATGTAGGGCCCCGTGAAAATCACGTTTCGCAGCGGCGGTGTGCGGAATTTAAAGGCGTCGTCTGGCGAACCCGAAACCGCCTGGAACCCAACGTCAAATGGCCTAAACGGGGCTTTTCCAGGCCCCAGTTGGGGGACCGCAATATTATGGGGTTTTTGGTCGGTCAACATCGCGCCTGAATGGCAATTCGAACATCCGGCATCGCCAAAAAACAACTCCGCCCCTGCCACGGCCGCGGGGGGCATCATCTGGGGCCCGCCAAGACCCAAGCCGTCCCAAAATGTGGCGGGTTCGCTTCGCATGAACCTGTCCCAGGGAGTGTCCACCAAATCAAAAGCAGAGGACTGAAAATCAGCCAACGCCAGCGCGACCTCGCGGAAGGTCAGCGATTCGACGGGGACTTCAGGGAACGCAGCCTCAAATAAGCGCCGGTACTCCTCGATTTCCATCAAACGTGCCATCAAGCCGGCCCAGATTTCGGTGCTTTGACTGTCAAAAAGCGCTCCAATCTCGTTGCCTTCCTCCCCACGTTCGCCGCGCATTTCCTGGCGAGCGATCACCGGAAACATCGCCTGGGCGGCAAACATCGTGCGTGCGCCTCTGGGCAAAAGTCCGCCAGCCGGCGAGATAATCGCATGGTCGGGACCCGATTCGATCCGCATATCCCAGAACATGGTGTGGATTTCAGGTTGAGACCGATTAAAGAGGTCAGGGGAATTCCGGGCGACCACTTCAGTGGATTTCCCCATCACCCGATCTGGCCCAAGTCCAGTGCCACCGGTGCCGATAGGCAAGGCCCGACCATCACCGCTGACAAAATCTGGGTGGTGACAAGTCGCACACGAGACATCACGATTTCCGCTCAAAATCGGATCGAAAAAGAGCAGTCGACCAAGCTCCACGCGGGCCGGCGGCGGTGCGGCAACCTTGACCAGCGCGACCGCTCCGGCCTTTCGTGCCAAGGCCTGAGTTTGTTCTTGCCGAGAAGTGCACGCGAGCAGGCCGAAAGCCACGAGGATGAGGAAAATCTGTTTCATAGATACAATTTCTACGCGTCTCGGTTCCGACATGAAAGCAAAGAGCCCTGTACTTTTAAATTCTAGGAAATAAACTCAAAGGCGAGGCGGTTTAAGACAGACGACTGAGGTCATCAACTCTGGCAGCCTCGAAGCAGGAACGACGAAGGACGAGGATCACATGGCAATTTCCCCACGCACGATCATTCGAAACCCAGCACTCTTTGCACTCACGACACTCGCGGCTGGTGCCGTCGGGCTTGTTGGTATGGCAATGATGTGCACTGGGACATGCCCCGCATCAAACGCTGAATATTCGACGGTGGAATACCGGCCCGTATATTCTGCGTGCGCCAACGTAGCTGTCGCTGATTCAAATCAGTGGACCGAGATGGACTTCGTCCGTGTCGTTTATTGCCACGACGAAAGCGGCGACCAAGAAACGGCCCTGCTTAACGCAAAGATGGGACTGCTTCGATATCCTTCGTCCGAGACCCTCTTGAATATCCGCGGTTACCACGAGATTAATCTCGGTTTGTATGCGGATGCCGTGGACACGTTGAGAAATGGCGTGGCACGCGTCACTCCAACCAATGGCGTGATGGAAAATAACCTGGCTTGGTCGGGACTCTGGGCACCACGCAAGATGGACCTTCGAGAAGCCCGCAAGCACATCAATAATTCTTTGACGCGCGACCCCGCCAGCTGTGAAGGCATTCACACCGGCATGTGGGTTGAGTACGCGATCGCAGCCAGCCAAACCAATATTGAGCGCGAAACCGCCATTGCACGGTTTGACGTCCTTCGAGACCGCTACTTTGGTTGTGAAGCTCGGCTTAACGGCGGCAAACCAGAAGTGGTCCAAGAAGTCCTGGGAACAGCGACGCTCGATTTCGAGATGTCTCGCCTCGCTCCAAACGATCGGGTTAAGCCAGCTTGGGCTCGCGCTCATACCAGCGCCACCCTCGCCAAGTTGGCGATGCAGACCGCTCAAATGAACGGATTTGCGGACTCAGATTACTTGTGCACAGAGGCGACACCCGTGGCTCAGACGCATAATACCTGTCTACGATTGGCAGCTCCGATTCGTCGCTGAGCTCCCCTTCGTGAATTAAAAACCGCGCCGAAAAGCGCGGTTTTTTTGTTTCTTGTTCTTTGAAGCCGCCAACCCTTGAGGTCAGTCGGCTGGCCTGTCATACTGATTTCAGATCATTTAGGAGGATCCCCATGGCGATTACTGCGAGAACCATCATCACCAACCCGGCTGCGGCCGCGGTCGCTGCGTGGACCATCTTGGGCGTATCGCTTCTGGCGAATGATTTTAGGTCCCCCTTGGACTCCAGTGCTTTGGCGTGTGGTTCCTCATCGGTAAGCACCGAGTACGAATATCTGGGGCGCATGCAATGCCTTTCGGATCGTGGATATCTCGGTGAGGCCCATGACGTGGGCGTTGATGCCGTCGATGCCTTTCCCACAAGTGAAGCCCTGAATAATCAGCTGGGGATTGTGAGCATCCGAATGGGTCGCTATCACGAGGCCAGCGTGGTGCTTGCGAGAGCCCTTCAGCGCATTCGTCCTTCAAATGCCACGATGGAAAATAACCTAGCGTGGTCGACGCTGTGGACACCCCAACTTGAGCCGCAAGCCCAACGCGACCTTTACGTCCGTGCACTCGAAAAAGAACCACGCCTTTGTGAAGCGCTTCATACGGGCATGATGGTTGAGTGGCGAGCCTCGCGCTCGGGCACTTCGTTCTCGCGAGCCGAGGCCATCTCTGCTTTTGTGACGCTCTCTGACCGCTACGAACGATGTGAACGCACTTCGACGCCGACCCCTTACGATAAGCTGACCGAAGACCTCAGCGTGGTCACCGCGATGCGAGACATCGATCAGATGCTCGATGTCTCGTACAACATGAAGACTGCGCGCGAAGTGAACAAAGCCTTGATCACCCTCGGGCAGAATAATTGGGATGCGGCCGGCGCATGCGAGCAGGCGATTCCATCCTCGATCGGCGCCACGGATATCTGCTTCAGGTTGGTCAGCGACCAAGGTTCTGTGGCTGCTTTTCGCGCACCTGAAATTGTCCGGTTTTAAGAATTAGCGTTCGTCCGTTCGTCATTTCCGTGGCAAGCTTCGGCGATGAGCACACCACCGGGCTTTAGCGGCTCAGGCACCAAACCGAATGACGCGCCCGAACTCCTTGTCGGTCGCATCCTTGACGGCCGTTATAGGCTTGAGCGTGTGCTCAGTGCAGGCGGAATGGGCATCGTTTTTCTTGCGACCCAAGTCACAGTTCAACGAAAAGTCGCGGTGAAGATCATCAAGCCATCCCTGGCTCGAAATAATGATCTTGTGCGCAGATTCATGGACGAAATCGAAATTTCGGGCAGCCTGAGTCATCCCAATATTGTGTCGATCTACGACACTGGGCGCGACCTCGCCGGCTTAAATTACATCGCGATGGAGTTTGTGGAGGGTGAGACGTTTCGTGACGCTCTGATTCATTCCCGACTGTCCTTGCTTGAGATCCTCCACGTTTTTGTTCAGGTCTGCGACGCGCTGATCGAGGCGCACGAACTGGGCATCATCCATCGGGACCTCAAGTTCGAGAACATCATGCTCTGTCGTAATCGCGACCGACGCATTCATTCCAAGGTCTTGGACTTTGGCGTGGCCAAACAACTTTTTCACGACAAAGCCATCACCCGTGTGGGGGAAATCCCCGGGACTCCTGGAATCATCGCGCCAGAACTTCTGGATTCGATCGAACCCAGCGCGCAGAGCGACCTCTACAGCGTCGGGGTGTTGTTGTTCACGGCGCTGACCGGGCGCGCACCATTTGAGGGAGACACGGATTTCGAGGTCATGCGTGCGCATAAAATGGATGACGTGCCCGACCTCTATTCGCTGGTTGGAGATCGTGTCCCCGAAGAGATCATCGAGTTGGCTTATGAGCTGATGCAGAAGGACCCTGAGTCCCGGCCTGATAATGCTGAAGACGTGCGAGACCGGCTCGAGCGCATCATTCGAAGGCTTGAGCGGCAGATGATGGATCATCCTCGATATGTCCCACCCGTGAGCGCCGGTATTAGACCACTTCAAGCCCCGCAAATGGTCGATCCCGCGTCGATGCGCTCACAAGAGTTTCAGGCGCGGCCAGACAAAGAACCCACCCGTCATCCCGAAGACGTGGCCCCCGCATCCATCGTCGCGCTTTTGATCGGAATCGTGATCGTTTTGGTGGTTGTGATCATCTACCTGCTTTTCCGACAGCATGCTCCCGTGCCTTAGTGGCGTTCTGACTCAGGCTGGACTACGATGGCGCCGACTTATTGAGGATTTGCGATGTACGATGTTGAAGCGCAGGAGTTTAAAAACCGTCGGAGAGAATTGATCAAACGCATGGGGCCTGGTGGGGTTGCGGTACTTTTTGGTGAGCCCGAGCGAACCCGCTCGAACGACACCGAGTACCCATATCGCCCCTCAAGCGACATTCTCTATCTCACGGGATTCCGTGAGCCTGGTTGCGTGCTGGTCATTGCGCCCGGTCACCCAGACGGTGAATTTGTCCTCTTTGTTCGTCCGCGCGATCCGGAGGCGGAGACGTGGACAGGACGACGATTTGGAGTGGAAGGCGCGAAGTCAGAGTTTGGTGCCGATGCCGCTTTTGATATCGCAAACCTCGATACCGAGCTCCCCAGACTGCTGGCCAATCGTGAGACGTTGTTCTGGCCTTTGGGCCTGGATCATGAGTTCGACCGGAAGATGTTCACGTTCTACACCAACTTGCGATTCGTTCGACGAAAAGCTGCCGAGTGTCCGGAACGGATTGGGGATGTCCGCGATTTCACGCATGAAATGAGGATCTTCAAGACTCCCGAAGAACTCAAGTTGATGCGACGAGCCGCTCAAATCACGAGTGAAGCCCATACGCTTGCGATGCGACGGGCAAAACCGGGCATTTTTGAGTTCGAAGTGCAGGCGCTCATTGAGTCGTATTTCCGCCATCATGGTGGGGAGTTCCCGGCGTACACGAGCATTGTCGGCGGCGGTGATAACGCCACCATCTTGCACTACACCGAAAACCGCGCTCCTCTAGCCGCGGGCGATCTGGTGTTGATCGATGCCGGCTGCGAGTACCATTTTTACGCCGCGGATATCACGCGAACTTGGCCGGTATCGGGCAAGTTCGAAGGTGCGGCACGCGACGCTTATCAGGCG
>JBFFMO010000109.1:0-9151 GCA_041554035.1 Allomicrovenator sp.
ATTCACCGGCCTCTTCGACGTTGATATTCCAGCGGCCCCAGTTGCCCGGATTTGCGCCGTCCCAAGCGTTGGTCCATTGAAAGTTATTTTCGATGCCCTGACCGTCGACTTCGCGCCAGTAGGTCGGGTTTCCAAATGCTGTGAAACAAGGTCCTGAGTTATCGAGCGTGCCGCCCTCGGCCGGAACGATCGCACAGGCAACCGCCGGCTGGCCGATCAGCTCTTCATAGGAGCGAACCAGCGACATGTAGGGGGGAACAAAAATCTGCCCCAGACCCGATACGTTGTCCACAATGTCGTAATGCGTGTGGATCGTGGTCGGCGTGCCGTTAAATGCGTTGGAAACAAGGCCCAGACGCGCCCCTCGTGTAACCTTTTGGCCGCGAGTCACGGCAAGGGTCGGAGGGTCCATATGCAGATAACGATGAACGCGGCCGCTGGCCGTGGTCAGATAAACTGAATACGTGCCAATGCTCGTGATGGTCCCGTCTTCAGCCGCAACAGCCCAATGCGTTTTATTTGAGCATGTGGATGGCCGAATATCCTGGCCCTGATGGCCGGTTCCCGAGGGACAAAGCGGCATATCCCACGAGCGAGACTCGCAATAATTATCCCACCACGGATACGAATAATTCTTGGCATCACACTGTCCGCCACCGCCGCCCTGCGAGCCACCGGCTCCCCAGACTTGTGAGTTCGGATACGAAGGCGCGACTTCGATCGGATAACGCATGCCTGGAGCATAGACCTTATCGTCGACTCGGCCTGTGCCGCTGCCGCCGGTCAAAGAACCTGGTGGATTATAGGTAAAATCGGCTGCAAATGCGGGCGTGGCGATCAACATGAGAGCAAGGGTCAAGCGTTTCATTGCTGACCTCCGGCGAACACAAGGTTCTCGGTAAGGTCAGTCACGAATGCATCACTTTTGCATCGTTCATCCGGCGCGGCGCACTCGACATCCACGCGATAGGCGGCACCGTACATCTTGAAGGTGAGCGTCACGATTTCGTGGCTTCGATAAATGGTAAAATTCTGAATTTGGGCGAGCTGTTCGTCGCTGAGCTTGAAGTCATTGGGATACTCACCACGGGTGGCGTGGATATACACATGAACGCCATCACCGTTCATATCCGCCCCGTACCAAAGGTCGCCCTTGGTCATGAAAACTGAGCTCGCCAGCGTCGCGTCGAGCGGCAACAGGACCGGCAGGCTCACACCTGAAATGATGTCTCTTTGAGCAGCTGGCACCAGACCATCTTTGATGGGCGTGTGTTTGACCGCTTCGGTCCAATCGATGACCTTTGGAGCGACTTCGCCGGTCCATTCCGCCTTGGCCTTCTTCTCGGCTGCATTCTCGGCCGCGGTCGAAATAATGGCAGGTTGGACCACGTCTTGGACCAACGATTGCTGGAGCTCGACCGAATCCGGTGCGGTGTCAGAACAAGCCGCTGCGAGCATTATGAAGGGCAAAAAACGTTTCATCGAATCACCATCTGATTGAACCGCCCCACCTTGCCATAACTTTTCAGAAATATCGAGAATCTGTGGCAGTGAGCAGGGCGCAGTGAGCAGTGAGCAGCTGGCAGTGCTTCGGTGGTGATACGGGGCGCCGGCATCCTGCCCGCGTTGGGATTCGTTACACCCAGCCCGGCTCCTGCTCTGCGGCTCATCGATCGTGAAAACCCTCTAGAACTTTTAGAAGCCCGTCATGGTCGTCACCGAATAGGAAGATTTGACGATCTCGCCAATCATCCCAATTTTCTCCAGCAGGCAATGACGCGTAGAAGAATTCCTCAACCCAATCAATCTCGGACGAGGACTCAGAAAAGTAGGTCATCAGTGTTTTGGTCGGTTCTGGCGTCGCCAATGCATCTAGTAATTTGTCCCACAAAACCTTTGCGCTGTGGCCACAAAAGTGGACCGCGAGCGGAGAGGAAGAAACCACCCAAGAGATGATCTTATCCAAAAGTTCTTGTGAAACTGGCTCCGAATTTACGATGAGAACCACTGACGTGTTCAGCGAAACTGGCCATGATTCAGCATCATTAGGGACGCACTCATCACAGTGCCGGGCTGGGGCCCGGCGAACCGAATCACAGCGGGCAGGATGCCCGCGTACCGAATCACAACTGCTCACTGCTCACTGCTCACCGCTCACTGCTCACCGCTCACTGCAGGTCCGCGGCGAACTCGATGACTTGGCCTGCGACCAGACGATCCGACTCGATCGTGAGTGTTGGCGCCTGTCCACCCACGGCATTTCCAGCCAAAGCCTGAATCGTCCATGTCTGGCCAGGCAAAAGGCCTTTGAGCGAGGCAGCGGAGCGCACACCATTTATTACGACAAAAGCATCGTGATAAATCGGAGCGACGCCTTCGTTTTGGACCGTGACGGTCGAGCCGCCATCGCATGATTCGAAAGACGAAATGCGGAATCGATAACCCGATTGCATGCCCGCTTCTTTGATTCGGGCCGCCGTTTGGTAGTCGGGTTGGTCGTTTCCGATCATGTAAGAAATATGAAATTTGGCGGCTTGGTCCTGAAATGTGCGGCCATGAATGCCCGCCACGTCCAAAACATGTTCCTGATCAAAGTCAGTGTAATAAGAGAACTCGCCGCCATGTGGCGAGGTTTTATAGCGGTTGGTGTAGCCGAAGAGGTTCCACATGTCGGTGTTATAGGCGCCGTGATCCTCGTGCATAAACGAGTCATCAAAGAGACCGAACTTGAGATTCATCAACGCTGCAGTGGCCTCGATCGGTGAATAGTCTGCTTCACCAGCATCGATCGAGATGCTCCAAGGCAAGGTCGGCAACACTTGACCCAAATGCGTCAAAAAAGTGGCCTGATATTCTTTGTCGGGGAACTCGTGCCCCAGACGATTGGGGCCATCGTAGATATGGTATTCGGCCCACAAACCAAAGCCGGTCTGCAAAAAGGCGAGCCTTGGATCTTGGTCGTAACGCGCCGCGAAAGCGGTATAAAAATCGGTGTGAAAATCCTTCAGGTTTTGATTCGACCAGTCCGGAAACGACGTCTGCAGGCCTTCAGAGGTTCCGGTCGTTTCCTGATAAGAATTCAACGCCTTGATCCAGGCCGGAACACCCGTCTGCCGTCCCGGATAGGTGTAATAGAACCGGATAATTGCCTGGTGTTTATTCGCCTTAATACGGTCGAGCATTTGGTCGAGCTTGGACCAATCGTAGGTTCCAGGCCCTGTGGAGAGGTCGCCCGGAGCCACGTAGGCGTACTCGAGCTGGACGTTGCCGACCTGAGTCTTCACCGGGTCGTCATTCCACGAATCCTCCCAAATCACGATGCCGGTCATGGGCTGTACGTGGGTGATGGCCGATTGCAGCGGAACTTGCCAGCAGGTGGCGACGTCGAGATCCAGCTCACCAAGATCGGGCTGACCTGCATCTGGCTGAACCGTGTCGGCGTCTTGCTGCGCAACGTCTGGAAGGTCGTTGTTCGCGTTATTGGACGTGGTCTCCGAATCCTCCGAACACGCGCTGACGAGCGTAAGCGCGACGACCCCGGCCAGAAGACCGTTCCATTTAATTCGGGTTCTCAATGATGCCTCCAATCAACGCGAAGAACAGAGACTAACTTAGAGGCTCGTTCCTGCCAAAGCGGAGAGGCAATTCCGTTTTTTCAGACGTCGGCGCGGCGGTTGCTCAGCAGCCCTTCTTTGCGATCAGCAAAAGAATTAACTAAAAAAACTGCAAATGCAGCGCAACCCACACCTGCCGCGATATCCCAAAAATAGTGCTGTTTGGTCGTCAGAACCGACACCGCCAAGATGGCGTAGGACAGCCAAATCGCCTTGGCATAACGCGGATTTTCGCGGGCGACGGCCCAGGCCATCACGGCTGGCGAGGTGATATGCCCCGAAGGGAGGCAATTCAGGGGCGTATCAAGCTGCATCATCAGCAAATAATACGTCTCGGTCAGGCTCCCGCCACCGGGCGCCGCCGGTCGAGGATAGATCGTGGGATAGAGCGCCCAGATCGTGGCGTTTATCGCCAGAGAAACCACGTAGGCGCTCATCGTTCGATAGAGGAGTTCTCGGGAACGGATGAATAACGGCAACACAATTCCCGACGCCAACAACAAGGAGTAGGGATAAACGGTCCAGACCAGAAACGGAATATCTTGATCAATCCCAAGCATTGGCAAGAGGTTAGGAGCCTCAACTGGAAAATGATTTAGAAAAAGATAAACGCTCGCGTAGAGCAACATGAAGGGCGTGATGATGGCCGCTTTTTCACGGTACGTCGGATCGCCAGAAGTCTGCGGCCCGCGGACGTATGCAAAACCTTCTGAAATCGCCGTTATCAGTGGAGACGTTTTCATTTACTTCCCCCCAAAGATGGCTCGGTGAGTTTTCGGAAAAATGCGTAACATGAATTCAAAATCGCAAAATAAATAAATCACATTCGGTCCAATTTTCTTTTCTATTCGCCTGCGGTCAACGCAAATTCCGCACAACCGCCATCATGAACTTTACCGTCCGGACAAATCGTCTGGTTCCAGTAAATATCTTCCAACGATGCGCCTTGAAGCTTCGTTCCCGTCAGATCGGTATGTGAGAAGTTCACTCCCCGCAAATTCGCGTCGCTAAAATCCGCGTCCCGAATCGAAGCGCCGGCAAAAGAAGCTTTCTGGAAATTCTGACCTTTCATCTGCCAGCCATCAAGGCGCCGGGCATTGGCACCCAAGCCCGGAAAAAGCCAAGCGGGAGGCGGTTCTGCGGGATCCTCGTTGAGCAAGAGCGAATAAGGGTCCTGCGAAATGAAGCCATTGCGTGCGAGCAGGTTCAAAAGCAAAAGTGGATTTTCTTTGGACGCCAACGCATCCCCCGGCCCGACCGCACCGCTCTGTCGATCCACAACCTCGCCGTTCTTCAAGACCATGAAGGTGGGTGTCGCAAATTCAGATCCGGGCTGGGTCTCGATTCTGATGAAGCGAATCGCGGGTTGCTGCATGGCCAATTCATCGAGATGCGGTGCGATACTCTTTGAGTTAACGCAGGTCTCGCTGCCAATCATCAAGATAGCGTCAGCGTGTTCCGCTTTGAGCTCCTCAAGAGATTTTGTGCTGTGTTCAACGCCTGCCACCTTTTCGACCGATGCGCTGACGGCGTTGATGTCCGATTTTTGCGGCGTGTCGATCGCTGGTTTATCGCAACTCAACAAAAAGGACGCCACGAACAAAATTTCTGGTTTCACGAAAACATCCTTGGATTCGTTACTTTAAGACGCGGGAATCATGAGGCCTGTTGCTGCCCGACAAAATCACCGACTGCGGCCCACAGGCTCTCGAAGTCATGGCGATCGAACGCTGAAGCCGATTTCAACCAATCCACATGAGGTGGTTTACGCGAAGAGTCGTCAAAGTGTCCGCATACATCAAGATGGTCGCCCCACCCTGTCCAGAGAATCTGGCCCCAGGGGTGCGAAAGCGTGGGCACGATGCCGTCGCTGTCCAAAGTGCTCGGACGGAAGCCATAAGCCAAGGTCAAAGCATCATCATGCTCTTCGGCGAGTCGAGGATCCTCAAAATGAAGGACCGAAAGGAACTGAACGGACCGATAGAGCAAGTGGGTGGCCTGATCGTAGGGCCGCAGACCGATCGATCGTGTGGTCTCCCAACCAGGAGTGGCCGCTCGCAACACGACACTTCCATACCGCACACCGGGGCGGTTCGGAGTACGAGCGTTGAGCTCCTCCATCATCTCGGGCCGGAGCTGCCGAATCAGGGTTCGGTCTTCCAAAATTAATTTCAAAAAAGAGCGGATTTTTTCCTGACGATCTTTGTCAAAATCATCGAGCAACAAATCGTAGATTTGGTCAAAAATGGTGTTATCCATGCCCACGACATCGTCGAGGCGCACCAATACTCCGCCAAGCGCAATCACGGCACCAATTGGAAGCTTTCCAAATTGAAGGGTGTAAATCGTTGTGAGTGTCAGCAGATAGAGCAGATGCCCGCCAGAAACACTGTCAAAAAAGTTCGCCATTGGCGTACCACGATGTGGCGAACAGACGGTCGTCACAGACACCACGCGCGAGGCGTACTCCGCGTGTCGGGTCGCATCGACGTTGGGCAAACTAATATCTGGCGTCGTGAACACCCGGGCGTCGAGTCCACCGGTGGAATGCCCCACGAGGTGAATTTCCCCCTGCGGGTCATCCTCGGCAATCACGTCAAAAAGGCGAGCGGCGCGTTTCTCGATGCTCGAGGTCGGCAGGGTCGCCACGCCACGAACGATGGCGCGTATGCCTCGTCGAGCAAGGCGAGCTCGCAGAAATTCTGTCACGTGGTGGAAATACGTGATTCCACCAATATCCGAGAACCCGAAAAAACCGGGAATTAAGTAGATGTGGGCGGTTCTCATTGGGCCGAAAACACTTCGTCATGAAGAGGCTTGTCAAATTCGACGAGAGTCTTTTTCAACGTTTCTTCAATCAGCGGCAACGTCCCATCGGCCATCCTGCGCATCCAAAAGCCCGTGGCCACGGCGTGGCGATTCGACTTCTGCAGCCCTGACTGCCCAACGACATCATTCATGTTCACAAATCGACGATAGAACGTCGACATCGCGTCTTTGTCGTCCCCTGCGTCTGCAAGAGCCGCATCGAACTCGCCTTTGACCACGTCAGGGCCAATTTTATTGAGCGTTCTAAACACCAAAGCGTATTCACGCAAAGTCGGTTTGAAGCTTGCGTACACAGCGGTTGCCGGGATCCCAAGGACCGTATCACCGGCACCAAATTGAACTTTTTCGATCAAGGTTTTTAGCATCGCCGAATCAATGGAGCCGTCCGTTTTATAAAAAAGTCCGCCCGTGAGGGGCTCAGCGACTTGATTCAAGTGAGTGTTCTGACACTCCACGTCGCAATCGCTCGGCGCACCGCCCAGCTTCGCAACCAGCATGCGGGATTGGCGAAGGCCGATCATCAAAGGTTGTTCGACCTTCTTATCTCCGACCTGAAGCGGCCCAACACTGCCTTCCCCTGCAGCGTTTCCAAACTCATAGAGCTTGTACGCCACAAGGTCGCGGACCTTGGCAGGATCGCCAGATTTGATGAGGGTCGCTTGAGCTTCGTCGCTCATTTCCATGAACTCAGCACCGTAGACTGACGGCTTTTCTTCGACAGCTTGAACGGCCGTTTGCGCCGCCGTCGCTGGAGCTTCCGCGGGTGGATCCTGTTTACAGGACGAAGCGAGCACAAGAATGGTTGCAATAATTATTTTTGATTTCACTGGATTTCTCAAAGGAAAAAGTCGGGAGCGAGCTGCATGCCTGGTTCCACGGCGTACTGTTCAAAATCAGTGACGCCCTCTGCCATCAGCACTTCGTCATCCACAAAGAAATTGCCGGTGCAATCTTTGCCTCGGACCAAAATCGCATGAGCTGCGTCGGACATGATTTCGACCTTTCGGCTCATGCGTACAATTTCGTCGCCACCAAGCAGGTTCTGAACCGCAGCCGTGGCAATGGCCGTGCGCGGCCAAAGAGCATTGACTGCCACTTTGCCCGCGAATTCCTCGGCCATGCCCAGAACACACATGCTCATGCCGTATTTGGCCATGGTGTAGGCGACGTGCGAACCAAACCAATGCGGGGCCATATTCAATGGCGGAGACAGATTCAAGATATGAGGGTTTTCTGCTTTCAAGAGATGCGGCAGGCAGAGTTTCGAGGTCAGGAAAGTCCCACGCGTGTTGATGGTATGCATCAAGTCGTAGCGCTTCATGTCCATGCTCAACGTGTCACGCAAATCGATGGCGCTGGCGTTGTTGATGCAGATATCAATACCGCCGAAGGTCTTGATGGCTTCGTCAATCGCGGCCTGAATCTGGTCTTCGTGTCGGATATCGACTTTGACAGGCAATGCCTGACCACCAGCCTCTTCGACTTCTTTGGCTGCGGTGAAAATCGTACCGGGCAACTTCGCGTGAGCCTCTGTGGTCTTGGCCGCGATAACGATATTCGCGCCGTCTTCAGCTGCACGCAGTGCGATGGCGAGGCCGATGCCCCGGCTCGCGCCCGTAATGAAGATTGTTTTTCCCTTTAGATCTGCCATCGATGAGCCTTGAAAACTGGTGGCACATAAGAGAACGCGGGGCCCTGAGTGTCAAGTGTTGATGGATTTTGGGCAGAGGCACGGACTTGTAAGTGCTCTTGAGATGCGGCTAGAGTGCCGAGCGCCTTATCCATAAGGCAGGAGCTACGAATGAAGCGTTTCTTACTCTGCATAATCTTGATCTCGGCATGTGGATCCGACGAGGCCGCGACCACTACGTGTGAGGTGGGCGAAACCTATAATCCCATCATGGGCACCTGTGATCCGGCGCGTGTCTCGAACCCCCTGCCAGATTTTGGCTTGGCAGACGCGGGCCCAGCGGATGTCGGCCAAGACGCCGATTTGCAGACCGACCAACCCGATATGGGCGCAGATAGCGAGCCCGACGTTCCTGTGATGTCGTGCACACGCGACGCGGACCAAGACGGCCATATCGCCATGGAATGTGGAGGCGACGACTGCGATGACCTGAACGCGTCGCGGTCTCCAAGTCTGGGCGAAATTTGCGACGAGTTCGACAACGACTGCAATACACTGGTCAACGACGGCATCACCTGTTCGTTTTACGCCCACTCGGACACGACGCTCTATCGGCTCGACCCGTTCCAATTGACGCTCGACACCGTGGGTGCATTGCCGGGCCTCTTTGACATCGACACCCATCCAGACGGCACGCTCTACGGCCTTTCGCCGGAGTTCCTGTATCGATTTGATGCCACAACCAACCAGTGGAACAAGTTGCCGCAGGCGCTCGGCGCGAACGTAGGCAACGCCAATGGAATGGCGATCGACAGCGATGGCAAGGTGTTCATCACCTCGGGCAATAAGCTTTATACCGCCGACCTGACGACCGGCGTTGCGCAGTTCAAAGGCAATATGGGCGGGCTTTACCAATCGAGCGGCGATTGTGTGGTCACCAAACAGGACGTTTTGTACATGACCTCGTCACATACATTCACCGATTCGCTGGTGGTCGTGGATGGAATTAACGCCATGACGACTTCAGTTGGAGTGACAGGTTTCAACGGGATCTGGGGACTGACGTCAGCCTGGGGTC
>JBFFMO010000110.1:0-9034 GCA_041554035.1 Allomicrovenator sp.
CTTCGCCTTCGGAAGTCTTCACGGTCACGTTGGAAGACGCGCTCAAATTGTTGGCAGAGCCCAAGGGCAAACGTCGCGGACCGAAAGTCCTTCGGGAACTGGGCAAAGATCCCAAGTCTGGCGAGGAAATCAGCATCTTGGAAGGTCGATATGGACCTTACGTCAAGCTGGGTAAAGTCAACGCGTCGCTCCCCAAAGACCTGACTCCCGACGATACAACGTTGGAAAAGGCCCTTGAACTCATCAACGAGAAACGCGCAAGTTGAACACCTGCAAAGGCGGAGCACGGATGCTTCGATTTCTTCAAATTCTGATTTTTGGTTGGGTGGTCGCTCTGTCAACGACCGGCGCCACCCAAGATGCACCCGCCGCATCCGCTTCGATCGGCAGCGAAGTCGTGTATTGGAATATCAGCGGCTCGGATTCGAAATCCGTTGAGGTCTTCCGGTCTTCGATTGGGCAGGCTCTGGCAGGCGAAGCCGGTCGGCACCTCTTAACCGAAGCCAACTTTCAGACCTTCGTTCGCGAAAATGCCGGGCCAGTACCCGGTTGTTTTTTGGGCGTGGAATCATGTCCCGGGGCGCAGGCGCTTGTCTTTTCGACTCTGGGCCTTTCTCTCGCGATCCATGTGAAGCTCGACACCGCCGGTGGTCGAACGCGGGCAAAATACGCAATCATCGACGCCCGCGGCAGTGTCTCAAAAGAATCATCGATCGACGCTGCAACCCCACGCGACGCCGAATTTTCGTTCGTGCGTGAGGTATTTGATGCTACCGGAGCGGCTCAATTCGAAACGACTCCGGTTGGCGCCACCGTCGAAATCGACGGACAGTCTGTCGGCGCATCGCCCGTGCTCGCACGTCTTCCGGTGGGCAAACATACCTACACCCTCCAGCTCGCGAATTTCGCAGTGGTCAACGGAGAGGTCGAGATTCGCAGCGGTGTCACCGAAAAGGTGAAGCATTCTTTTGAAGCTCTCTCGGGCCAATTGCTCATCACGGATGCACCTGCGGGTGCCCATGTTTTTGTGAACGACAAAGATTATGGGAAAGTGGCTCAGGCGATCGAGCTGCCACCGGGCACCTATGCAATCGAGATCAAAGCCGACGGCTATGAATCCATGCGCGATGCCGCGACGATCATGCCCGGCGTTGAATCTCGCCGCAGCGCCCCACTCAGCCAGAAAGCAGGATTATTCGCGGGATTTGGTCCTGAAGCCATCGCCGTCAACGGCTACATCTTCCGGTTGGGTTTTGAACACGGCATTCAAAGCGCAAGTTTTCAAGACGCACGGACCGACAACGACATCCCCCACGAACTTCGAAGCTTCACTGACGAAAACGGTGGCTTCCCCGCAGTGGGCGCCCTTGATCAAACGATCCATACCAACGGACTTCGGCTCGATTTCTCGTACAATTTCCGAAATATCGGCATCGTCTTGCTCTCGATGTCGTACCTGGTCGGCCAACCCGATAAATCGGTGGCAGTCACGACTCCACTTGGTCAAGATGAAGTTGGAAACCTTGTTGGAATTCAACGGCTTCAACTGCGTCCATTTCAGGTTTCCTATCGCGAGTTCTACGGCAATTTTGTTCCCTTTGCCGAGGTCGGAATGGGGATGGACTTCACGTGGCTCGATGTCGAAAGTGAGTTCTTCAATCCTGTGACGCTGTCGCAATCCGAAGGTTTTCTGGGCCTTGGAGCCGGTGTTCAATATTTCATGACTCCGAACTACTTCGCGACGGTCCGCTACGGAATTCAAGGCTACTTCGACGCGGGCTTGGGAATCGACCACCTGCTCTACCTTGGGCTTGGCGCGGCGTTTCCTAATGTCTTTGGATTCGATGCCGAACCCCCGGAGAAGCTGTGATGCGCCATTTCATCATCGCGATCTTATTGCTGATTCTTCCGGCGACCGTACACGCTGAGGCTTTCGACCATGAAGCTGCGGTGAAGTCGGGAAATACGGCTTATAATAGCGGTGATTACGCGAGTGCCCTGCGTTGGTATACTCAGGCGATTCAAGCCGATCCCAATCAGGCCACGACCTACCGCAATTTGGCGCGCACCTACTTCTGGCAAGACCAGTACGCGGCCGCCACCTCGTTTTACGACCATTATCTGCGGCTCGCCCCGGCCGACGCGCTTGACTTGGAACAGGTGAAAGCAGAACGAAAGCTCGCATCGACTCGGGCCGGTGAAGATGTATGGACGATTCCCGACAATCAGCGGCTGGCCCGTCAGGCCCTCGACACTGAACTGCAAACCGGGAAGGCCTTTTCAGAAGGTGGAGGCGGCGCATGGGGGCTTTACGAGACCCTGATTCGAACGGGATACGTTCAGCCAGACCTCGCCCAATTGAAGTCCACCTTGACCCGCCGAGTGCTCGACGAGTTCGAAAGCTTGCTGCAACCTCAAGGCAATGACCTCGTTCCCCAACTCACCATCGAGGCCTGGCAGCTGCAGTCCCAGAGGTTGGCTGCAGCACGCGCCGTGGCGCTCGACCCAACGCTGACGGCGATGATCGATCGACGCTCTACCGTGGTCGAAGCGGGATTGGCGTTGCTGGGCGGACGAACGGCCAAAGCTGTTGACCTCGCGAAGCTTGCACGCAAAGAAAACCCCGATTTGAAATGGACCCCATGGTACGAGATCGTGGCCCAGACTCGAGCCGGTGCACATGAAGCAGCGCTCGAGAACCTTGAGTCTTTTTCGCGTCAGCTTCGACAAGAAAACCCGGCTCAACTTCCCTACGCCACCACGATGAAGGCGATTATCCTTCAGCGTTTGGAGCGATGGGACGACGCCGCACAGACCTTCGAAATCGTTCTAAACTAGAGCGCTCATGCGGCTTGCCTCAGCGCATGGCGCAACGTCGACGCAAGTCTTCGGCACACGTATTCCACTCGGCGCGCCATCGCGTCATCCACGGGTGCGGACCTGCCGTATTCCTCGAAATGTTGAAGACAAACTTGGGGACTTTCTTCGTCGTTTTCGATCGATGGTGAGAGCCTGACATAACGGAACCGGTCGTCTGCCGGGGCCCCGCCCACCACCTGCTGCCACGCTCGGAAGTTTTCTACGCTTTCGAAAATCAACACCTCTATGCACGTCCCGAATCGCTGAATTCTAGCGATCGGCCCGTCAGGAAGCCAAATATCAGCGCACGAACGCGCGCTGCTTCCGATCCACTCTTGCATCGCACCCGCCAACACTTCCAGCCCCCGATAACATGCTGCAAACCCTTCTGTTGTCAGTTCACCCACGTCGTCCTCCTTTATTAGAAATGGCATCTCTGTTACTCAAGGACCAGTTATCGGACACACCTGATAAAAGTTGCGAATTCACCTGGAAAGTCCTCCGAGGATCCCATGCCATCCTATTCAAAATCGTTGCTCAGCCTTTGTTTCCTAACGTTTGCTTGGGGTTGTTCCGAAGCCAATGAAATAGATCCCGTTGATCACGTGCCCACAAAAACTGTGGAAGCGAAGCTGGTAGACATCGGCGAACCCAACTGGATGGTGGGTGGCAACGAAGGCCTCGTCGAAATGCTGGGCGGTGGAGACGGCGAACCCGATGTTCTCACCGGGCGATTTGTACTCGATGGATTGGCCATCAACGCGTCGTCCTCATCGTCTGATCGTTTGATCGTGGTCGGTGATGGAAAGCTTCAGGCGGTGGACTCTGACGCCCTGCGAGTTCGAGAAGTCCGTGATGCACTCGGTGGAAACGCAGTGTCCATCATCGAGCGAGGCCCCGTGGGTTGGCTGATCGGTGGGGCAGCTGGTGAAATCCAACTCCTGGACGCCGAAGGCGAACCCTCGATGACGACTGCTCAGGTCTTGTTGAGTTCTGAGGTGACGGGCGCCGCATGGAATGGCAACTCGTGGCTTATCGGCAGCGCGGGCGGACGGGTCACGACGGCCTCGGCAACATTGACCAGCGGGAGCCCGAGCGGGCAAGCCGTGGTCGGCGGATCGCCGGTGGTGTCGATCGTCACCGAGTCCGCACCCGTCAACGGTCAATCGATCGCGTGGTTCGTGTTCTCGGCCAATTCTTATGAACGCGTCACCGGCGGCGGCACCCCTCAGGGCGAAAACGCGTTGAGCGCGGGTGTGGTTTTGACCACGGCAAAATTCCTGCTCGGAAAAATCGTCCTGGGCACCAACGACGGGCGATTTGGAGAGTTCAATCCGGCGACGGGCGCTGTGGCTTGGACTTCAGCGTTCGGCGCTCAGGCTATTTCAAATATCGAAACCGATGGAACCGACTTTCTGGTCTTGGGCAAAAACGGGGCGGCCCGCCTATTCGACAACACCCTCACACCCAAAGCAGCCACAACCGACCTCGCCACTAACCGAACGCCCGTGGGCGCCTGGTTTGCTGATGGCCGATGGCTGGTCGTGATTGGCGAAGTTGCATTCGTGGAATTTGTGGCACCCGATCTGGGCACATTGCGCGACCTGGTGCCGGTTTTAGGCGGTGCAGATATCCGCGATTCGGACGCAGCAGATGTGGGAGTCCTCGTCGTTGGAACCAACGGAAAAGTGCAACTTCTAGATAGCATGGGCCTCGCCAAGGGCGCGGTTGCTACGGTTGGCGACGGAACAACCGCGCTGAACGGGGTTTCGTGGAACGGCGAGCAATTTCTTGTCGTCGGCGATAATGGCCTGGCTCAATTGGTGGGAAATGACGGTCAACCCGCGGGCTCGGCCCTCTCGTTATTGGGCGGGGCCGATATCCATTTTGCCGCGTGGAGCGGCCAATATTGGCTGATCGGTGGTGCCGGCGGAAAATACGCCCGTATTCGTGCCGACGGCGCGATATCGGGGAGCATCGAGACCCTTAACACCGCGACCAGCCTGGACGCCGCACGCTTCAATGGCCGAGTCTGGATGCTGGCTGGAACCAACGGAACCCATGCCATCCACACCCTTATTCAGCCTGATGGAACGGTGGGTACGGTCAAAGACCTCACCACTTTCCTGGGAACGGTCAAAGCCGTCGAATACAACGGATTGGAATGGGTGCTTGGAGGAACCGGCGGGATCGTGCAGCGGCTCAGCTCGGAAGGCCAGATCGTGGCGCCAGCGGCGGACATCCTCAACGGATACGAAATTTCTGACATCTACTTCAACGGCGTGAATTATCTGGTCTCGGGCCAATTTGGCGCCGTTCGTCGTTTGTCGGCGGATGGCGTGGGCCTTCGGGCCCCGATTGCAGCCATCGATCAACGTGATGCCCATGCCGTCATTTGGACCCGACCTCGTGGATTTGCGGGCGGCATCTGCCTGAGCAACGACTCTTGTTACGAAGGGCCATGCGTCGGTGGCGTGCTCGCCGGCAAATGCTGCGACTCGGCCTGCGATCGCGCCTGCGACAGTTGCTTTCAGGATGACACTGGAGAACCCGACGGTACCTGTGCGCCCGTCGTTGCTGGCAAGCAACCTCCGGCAGGGGCCAACGGCTGCGCTCGCGCTTCCGAGAGCACCTGCGGCTATACCGGCGCCTGCGACGGCGCGGGAGAATGCCAATCCTACGGATCAGACGTCGCATGTGGTGAAGCCACCTGCGTGGCAGGCAAGTTCACAGCACTCGCATCATGCGATGGCACAGGCATGTGTTCCGTGCCCGATAATCTAGATTGCCGCCCCTACGCGGGTTGCACGCCCGAAAACGGCTGCGCGACGGCCTGTGGCTCGAGCAGCGATTGTGTCAACGGATACGAGTGTGTGAACACAGAATGCGTCGAAAAAGACGACACGAGCGTGGTCCCCAAACCAAAAGATGAAGGCGGCTCGGACGATGGTTGCAGCACCGCAATGAATCATCGGACCGACCATAATTTCTGGATCTTTGCCGTATCCATGATGGGATTTGCGCTCATGATCCGACGAGGAACTCGATGAAAAGAATTGCACTCTTGCTGTGTCTGATACCCCAGCTTGTTTTCGCACAATCTCCGCCCCCGCCGCCTTCGGCTGAGAAACTCAGCACGCAAGAAGACCCGGCAGCCATGCGATACCATGCAGCGTTTCAGGCGCTGGCGATGGGCAATCGGGCTTCGGCGATTTCAGAACTCAACGCGTTGAACTCGCAATATCCGGATCACCCGCTCGCCGCCCGAGCTAGATTTTTGGTCGGCATTATGGCGCCGGGGATTGGTGGACCACAGGATCAGATCACTCATGGGGAAAAACCCACAGGGTTGGCCCGCGGCGAACTCGTTGCCACTCAGACCATTCACGGAATCGCCATCGGCGCCGAAATCTGCCTGATTCTGGAATGCGACGACGGACGTGCGGTGGTCGGCCTGCTCTTGGTTGGAGGCGGACTCGGCCTGACCGCATCGTTACTTTACGACAGCGATATTGGCATGACTCCCGGTCATACAGCTGCACTAAATTCCGGAACCATTTGGGGTGCCTGGCAAGGCGCTGCCATTTTGGGAATCATGGAGCCCGATTCGACCCCAGCCGTCGGTGGTACCCTTTTGCTCACGCAATTAGGCGGCCTAGCATTGGGTGAAGTGATTCATCAAACTCTGGAACCGACATCGGGCGACGTCTCAATGGCGACTTCTGCGGGTTTTTGGACCGGTGCCCTGACGTTCTTCGGACACGCGGCCAACAAATTCGACGCCGACTCGACCACCACGATGGCAACTCTGTTGATCGCAAGTGATGTTGGCCTTCTCGCGGGCGCGGTGGCCTCGAAATATTACCCGATGACCCGAAGTCGTACGCTGATCGTCGACGCGGGTGGATTGCTGGGAGCGTTGGTCGGAATGGGGGTTCCCTTCCTGATCCAAAACGAGGATTCAACCCCTGGTTTGATTTTCGGCGGCGCAATCGCGGGAACACTCGCGGGCCTTGGAACCAGCTACTATTTGACGCGTGATTGGGATGCTCCGGAAGAACTTGGTTTCCAACTGAACGTGACGCCCGTCGAAGGCGGCGCCACGGTTGGAGTGGCCGGCCTGTGGTAAAGCGCTATCGAGCTCGCTGGGTTTTTTGGGAAAACACCTGGGTCGAAAACGGCGTGGTCGAGGTCGACGACCGGATTGTGGGACTCACGACCGGGAGTCCTTTTGACGTCGATCTGGGAAATGCCGCACTTCTCCCGGGCATGATCAACACACACAGTCACGCGTTCCAACGTGCCATTCGCGGACGGACCGAACACGTACTGGCCGCGCGCCTCGAAGACAACTTCTGGACATGGCGAGAATCCATGTACGCGGCGGCCCTGACGTTTGGACCGGAAGACATGTATTCGGTGGCCCGCTTGGCCTACGAAGAGATGCGACTGGCTGGAATCACAAGCGTCGCCGAGTTTCATTACGTCCATCATTCCCCGGATGGCACGCCCTACGACGACGTGAATGAATTGGCTCATCAGGTCATTCGTGCGGGCTTGGACGCCGGCTTGCGAATGTTGGTTCTTCCGGTCGGTTATCAGCGCGGCGGATTCCAGCGGCCGGCCGAAGAAGGTCAACGTCGCTTCATTTTCCCGACAGCCGATGCATACCTGAAAGCCGTCGATGACCTTCGTAGCCACTATGCCGGCCACGAAATGGTGACCATTGGGGTGGCGCCACACAGCATTCGTGCCGTCGATGAACATTGGCTTCGGACGATCGCTGAATATGCCAAGGATGAAGGTCTCCCGGTTCATATCCACGCTTGTGAACAACGCCGGGAAATCGCCGAAAGCCTTGCCGAATATGGAAAAGCACCGATCCAGGTGCTGGCCGACACCGGGGTTTTAGGCGAGCGGACGACCCTGATTCACGGCACCCACCTGACGGCCGAAGAGTTCGACCTTCTTGAGGAGTTCCGCCCAACGATCGCGGCGTGTCCGACGACGGAACGAAATCTGGGCGATGGTTTCTTGCCGGCCAAAGAATTGGTATCGCGCGGAATCCCCATTTCGCTGGGCTCGGATTCAAACGCGACGATCAACATGTTCGAGGAAATGCGCCTGGTCGAGTACCACGAGCGATTGCGTCACGAACAAAGGAATATCCTGCCCACAGCGGTCGCACGCATGACCGGGAGTCCTCGAGTTTCCACAGGAGACGTGCTCTTTCCGATGGCGACGCAGAACGGCGCTCGCAGCCTCTGCATCCCTGCAGGAACTCTGGCTGCAGGACTTCTGCCGGACATGTTCGCAGTGAATCTCGACCACATTTCTTTATGCGTCGCACGACCGGAAGACCTACGACCGGAAGACCTGCTGAACCACATCACGTTGTCTGCAGAACCCGCAGCCCTACAAACACTTGCAGTCCCGAAGACGATTTTGTAGTGTCCGCGGCCTCGTGTGTGTTCGGAGACTACATGTCAAAATTTCTGTGCGTTGTTGCTCTTATTATCCTGAATGGTTGTGGCTCGGATGAGTCCCAGGCACAGACCGATGCCGGAACCGACGTTGATACTATTCGTCCCGTTCAGGACATCGGCATCCCCGAAGACGACGCGTCAGGCATACCCGACCCGATTTTGACACCCGATATGGACACCACCCCCGACATGGCGCCCGACTTGAGCGATCCATGTCCAGGCGGCTGCGCCACAGGTGTGACGAAATGCCAGGGAACCCAAGTTCAATACTGCATTGCCGACCCCAATAACGCTGAGTGCGGAATCTGGGACACGGCAGCGGATTGCGCCTCGCCGCAGCAAACCTGCGTGGGATTTCAATGCGAATTCCCGATGGGCTGCGTCGACAACGATGGCGATGGCTACGGACTTAATTGCGCAAACGGACCAGATTGCGACGACAACGCAGCAGCAAAATACCCAGGCGCCGAAGAGCTTTGCGACGGCATCGACAATGATTGCGATGGAGACATCGACAACGGCCTAAATGTGGGCGGAACCTGCACCGTTGGGACCGGCGTATGTGCTTCGACAGGCGTGTACGTCTGCGATGCCAATGGACAGCAAGAATGAATGGTGACAGGGGCCGGCATGGGCACGCCAGAAACGTGCGACGGTATCGACAACGACTGCGACATGCTGATCGACGA
>JBFFMO010000111.1:0-8994 GCA_041554035.1 Allomicrovenator sp.
GCGCGCCATGGCTCGATGCACAATCGCAACAAGCGACTTCGGAGCGTCGTCGGCGAAGACGACAGGCGCGGATTCGAAGGCTGCGCGTAGCACCTCGACCAGATGTTTGCCCTTATGAGGTGGTTCTCCCGAGATCACTTCGGCCAATGTTGCGCCCAGAAGATAAATGTCGGTTCGAACATCGATGCCGTACGCGTCTCCTACGGTCATTTCGGGCGCCATGTAGCTCGGCGTTCCCGCAAGACCCAAGGAGTTCTCACGCGTGGGTTTGAGGGCGCTCTCGCTGCCATCCACGCTGAGCGCGATCCCCCAATCAAGTACGTAGACCTCGCCGAACTCACCAATCATAATATTTTCGGGCTTAATATCCCGATGCACGATGCCACGACGATGGGCGTAGCGAATCGCGTTACACACCTGCGCCAGAACGCGAATATGCCAGATGAGGTCGTGGCTCAGCGGGTCACCCGCAGGTGCCGCCAGCACTTCGGCCCATGAGGTCCCTTCGATTCGCTTCATCACGATGAGCGGCGCCCCTTTTGCGTCGCGGCCAAGCGAATAGATCGGGACCACATTGGGGTGTTCTACGAGGCCCGTAACGTAAGCTTCCTGAAGGATGCCTTCGATCACCCGCGGGTCGTGCGACGACTTCGGGGTCTTGACCGCCACATTACGCTCAAGCCCAACCTGCCTGGCCAGCCCGACGCGACCCATCCCACCTTCACCGATCAAACGAAGCCACTCGAGATCCGGACGTTTCTCACCCGTGGCCTCGATCGCAAAATGGGGCAATTCTTCGAGGAGTCTGTGCGAAGAAGCTCTGGCAGCAGATCGCAACGGAACAACGGTCTCGCCGGGTGGAAGTTCCAACGTGCGTGAATCGAGTTCTAATGTGTCGAGAATTTTGTCGAAATCGCCGTCAGGAACTTTTTCCATCGGAAATTATCTCACTTGCCGCCATGCAGCCCGCCGCCGCGGAAAGAGCGGTTGGCAGGACTTGTCATACGCGCTGACCGGTAGGAACGACCGCGCCAGTGCACATACATGTCACCCGATTTGCGTTCCATTTGTTTATCAGAGTTCGGATCTGGGCTGTCATCAGGACCAATCGCCAATGCCATCGCGACCCCGCCCGCCAACAGGAATGCGGACACGGCACCCAACATCAGGTTTTCACTTTTCATGAACATCAGTTCCATCCTCTCCAGTCATCACGAAAATAGGACACGATGACCGGTCTGACCAGTGTGTTTGGCTCGACCGGTTGTCTGGCCTTCAGATCTGCCGGGAATCTGAAACTGCTCGCATCGAATGCGGTCTCGTAATATCGGCCCGTGAAGGCGCGCACGGGAGACTCGGGCGATTCCTGCAGGCTCGCCAATCCAAAGCCCCAGATTCCAAACGACGGAACGTCGACGAAATAAGGCCGGACTTGCCAGCCCGCGGTCTCAAGGCTGCTCACCGACGACCAAAAGGTTCGATTGGCAAAAAATGGGCTGCCAAGTTGCGCGGCGACCAGGCCACCTTTGGCGACGACGCGCATCATCGCTTGATAGAACGTGACGGAGTAGAGCTTCGCCAATGATTCGTGATGTGGGTCCGGCAAGTCGATGATCACCAAATCGAAAGGTCCCATCTGTGTGTTTTCGACAAACTCAAACGCGTCGTCGTGAATCACCGTAACGACCGGGTTCGCAAACGCATCTGCGTTCAGCTTGCGAAGGATCGGGTCGGTCCGCCCCAGACGCACCATCGCCGGGTCGAGGTCGACCAGCACAATCTGCTCAATCTCCGAATACTTCGCGAGCTCTCGCAGCGCTAAACCATCGCCCCCACCGAGGACCAAAACCTTGGAAATCTTGGCGAGTCGTGTGGCTGCTGGGTGCACCAACATCTCGTGATATCGGTATTCGTCGGCCGATGAAAACTGAAGCGAACCGTCCAAAAAAAGGCGTGTATCCTGAGCCTTTCGTGTCATCACCATGCGCTGATAAGGCGTTTGTTCCAGATAGACCACGGGGTCTTCGTAGAGATTGCTCTCAACGATCCGCTCAATTTCGTGCGTCTGAAAAGCCGACAAGCCCAAAACCAATGCCGTCAGCACACACGCGGCCGCCAACACTCGCCGAGAGTGAATTTGTTTCCAAAATACAGACAACCCGATGCCCGCGATGGCGACATTGAGCAAACCAATCCAGGCCGGGGCGCCCAGAAGCCCCCAGAGAGGCAAAAAGACAAAAGGAAAAGCCAATCCACCCACTAAAGCGCCGATATAATCGAAGCCCATCATGGCGCCAACACTGACCCGCAGGTTATTCCGGGTGCCTTCGGAGAGCCGAATCAACAAGGGGATTTCCAGACCAATCAGGCTGCCAATCCCCAAAATCAATCCGATGCGGCCCACCTCAAAAAACTCGGTTCCGCCGTATAATAAAAAGAGCGTGAGCGACGAAATCCCACCCAGGAAACCCAATAATACTTCGGTCCAAATGAACCAATCCAAGAGCCGATTCTCGACCCGTGTCGAAGCAAAAGAGCCGATGCCGTAGGCCGACATGAAGAGGCCAATCGTCAACGAATATTGGAACGTGGAATTGCCCGCGAGGTAAGTGCTCACCGTGCCGATCGCGAGTTGATACACGATTGCGCACGTGGCCGCGGCACCGACACTGGCCGTCAAAACGGCGAGTTCAAACTTCTGGCGGGCAGGCGTGGTCATCAGAGGGCGGCGTGAACGATGATGGCGAACCCGAGGTACGACGAACCTTCGATAAGTCCCACAGCGAGGTTGTCTTTGACGTGGATTTCTTCGTCCAAATCAAAACGAACCAGCAGGCGCAGCGCGATGCGCCCAAGCCAGAGCATCGCCAAGCCGAGCAAATACATGCCGACCATCAGCAACACATCTTGCCACCATTCTTGAGCTATTTTTTCACCGACAATCAGACCGTGAAGAATGATCGCAGCCGCGATCATGAACATGCCGTTACTGGCTCCCACTGCGGCGTTCTGGTCTTCGCAAAGCTCTTTGCGCGGATCAAATGGGGTCATTAAATGATAGGCCAACCGAGCGACAAAGAGTGCCGCGATGCCTCCGAGGCTCCATCCGATATATTGCAGTACGAGCATTCCGATTTGTTCGGCATTCATGCTTCAACCTGTGGTTTATTTTGTGGTTTTTCTTCAAGAATTGATATGTCTTCCCAATCCAAAATCCGATGAACCGTCCATTCTTCTTCGCCAGTCTGCTGGTCACGAGAATTTTCGATCCAGATTTCGCCGGGAGTCGTGGGGAAAATATTTGGACGATAGATTTCAGATCGATAATTTGCCGTCGCAACGCCAAGCTCTCGATATTCGGTGTATTTCTCGACGCCTGAATTGTCCTGATCAAGCTCGTACCACGCATCCCGATAGATCACGTGACCATTATTCACCTGGAGCGTGCCGGGCTCTGGTGGGGCCCCAAACAAAATCTGTCGATAATATTTGGTATGGTCTTCTCCCTCAGAATCTTCCCATTCTTTTTCCCATCGAGTCTCGGATAAAAAACGGACCAGACCTGCGGCGGAAGTGAGCGTGAGTTCAATGCTGCTCTCACCATAACTCTCGTAGGATGCCCAGCGTGTGACCGTCCATTCCTCGCCGCCAAAAGCCAGACGAGAACCCGTCCCGAGGGTCGCGATCCACTCGGCCATCTTATCGCCTCGTTTGAACCAAACCCAACCCGCAAGCGCGAATAAGAGGCAGGCCACGACAAGCAAAGGCCACTCAGCAAAGGGTGCTGGAGAAGAAGAAAGTAATTGTGCTCCGATCGGAACGCTGGAGTCCGACGCTTGTTCAACGCTGACATCGACTTCGTATTTTCCGTCTGCCGGGACACGGAAATCAAAGGCCGTTACGGCGTTTGTTTCATCCCACGAGCCGCTTTCGCCGCCCTCATGCCAGGTCCCTTTTTCGTGCCAATAGCTGTCATCCAATTCAAAGACGATGGCTCCGTTTTCGTCGGCCAACGACGCCGAAATGATGGCTGATGAGTTTACGGGAAGTGCGCGCAGAGACCCAAAAGCAAGCCGGTAGTGCAGGTCTTCTTTCAGGTCGAGATTCGTGAACTCCAGCGGATTTCCACCAGAAGACAAAACACTCTGGGCGCTGGCAACCACGGTCGTGCTGCGACGAATACCTGCGTAACCCGCGAGGGCGAGCAGCAAGATGCCCGCAATCAGCGGTACAAGATGTCGATTCTTAAGCATGATGTCCTCTTATCACGTGATCCCCTCCGTGACCAAAGCATGTGTCAGGGGTTCATCTTTCGACGAATCACTTCGACGGCGCGGCAAGCTGGACCATAACCTGTGGCCTCACACGCGCGCCGAAAATGAAGCTCGATCGCTCCCAAATCGGCAGGCATCGGATGATTTTCTTTCACAAGTTCAGCGCAGGCAACGGTGTCGTCACTGGCACAGGCCAACTCAAGCAAGTAGATACCCTCGGTCTTATCCACGCTGACACCGCGACCGTAGAGGTAGGCCAGCCCTAGGTTTGAGCATCCCCGATAAAAACCGTTCTCACAGGAAAAACGGTAATTTTTCACCGCCGCACGAATGTCGGCCTTGGTACCTCGACCGGTTTCCTGCGCGTAACCCAGGTTATTGCACCCGACCGCGTCACCCAAATCACAGGCTTTTTTGGCGTACGAAAAACCCTGTTTTTCGTCTTTCGCGACGCCCACTCCCGAGAAAAAATAGTGGGAGAGGCTGGCGCAGGAGATAGGCTCTTCGAGCAGACAGGCCTTGCTGACATACGAAAAGGCGAGGTCTGGATTCGCGGTCACTCCCAGGCCTTTTTCGTACATATTCCCAATGGATCCGCAGGCGGTCGCGTCATCCAGATTACATGCCCACTCGTAAAGGTCGGCAGCCCAAATCAGGTCGATTTCCATGCCCCTGCCAAATTCGGCCATCCACGCCAGGTTCGTGCAACCATTCACGTCCAGAAGCGTGCAAGACGTTTGAAAATACGCCACGGCGGCATGATCGTCTTTAGGGACACCCAGCCCTTCTTTGAGCATCACGCCGGCGTTCACGCACGCCCCGGCGTCCTGGAGGTCACAGCCCTTGACGTAGGCCGCCCACGCCGATGGAAATTCGGCAGGACCACCGATGGCTTTTTCCAGCGTCCAACCGTAGTTCCGACAACCCACCGCGTGGCCGCGCTCACATCCCAGGCGAGAGTGCTCCCGGGCTTTGGGTCCGTCTTTCGACATGCCCAGACCGTTCATCTCCAAATAGCCCAACCACGTGCATGATTCGCTGTCCCCTTGCTCACAGCCCATCCGATAGAAGATCGCAGCCTGAGCCGGATCACTCGTATCGAGCGCGACGCCCTGGGTCCGACAGTCCAAGGGTTGGCATAAGGGCGTGGTGCCATCCGGGGCTTTCTCCCAACCGGCCTGTGGGGCGCCACAACCGACAAGAAACGCGAACAAAAGGAGGTTTCGAAACATGGACTAGCCCCTCTGAAATTCGTAAAAGTCCGGGAGGTTCAAAATCAGGGTCAGCTCATCAAGTGCAGCGTAGACCTCATCCAAGAAGCTGGCCTCGCCAAGGTCTTGAACCTCTAGCCGGTCACGATAGTGCTTTTCAATCCACGCCTTCAATGCCTGGTAAAGCTCAGCGCTGAACCAAATCCCCTGGTGCGAAGCGTTGCGTTCCGATTCGTTCAACGGCACTCGGAGCCTCAGACAAGCAGGGCCGCCGCCATTACGCATCGATTGTTTTAGACCGGCAAAATGAACCGATTGAAACACGCCGCGCTCAACGCAATCCTCAACATAGGCGGCCGTACGCGGGTTTTCTGCGACCTCTTGGGCCGCGACCAGTCGGCGATTTTCGGGCGGACCCACGATCTGGGAGTTAAAGAGGTAGCTCGTCACCGCATCATCCAGACTGACTTCAGCCGACGACACGACCTCACGCTCGAGGTCTGGAAACTCATCCATCAAGAAATCGGTCGCTGACACGCCGCCGACGAATGCTTCTGCATGCGCGAATAAAAGGGTGTCGTGAGCCACGGCGATCACATCGTTATGAAAAACCCCGGCGTCGATGGCCGCTGGGTTTTGCTGCAAAAACACGGGACGGCGCACTCCGTGATTCCGGGCGATAGCCTCGAACGACTCACGTGTCTGACGCGCAGGAAACCGCGAAGGAGCCGGACCATCCGAAAATTCGGACCTGCCGTAGACAAAAACTTCGATGCCCGTTTCCGACGGACCTTTCGCCAAGCGCATGAAATTCGCAGCCCCTTCGTCCGCAAACGCTCCCACACCGGGCAAAGGCGCGTGATGGGCGAAGGAGTTTCCCTCGGGAAAGATCGTTCGAAGCATCGAAGCCGTGTGTTCCACCTCGATCGCGCGGTGGAACTTGCTCGTCAGGTTGGCGGCTGTGAAATGAACCCGCCCGTCAAACGTGTCCGCCGACGGTGAAACGGTCGCCGCGTTGGCGACCCACATCGCCGAAGCCGACGAGCAAGCCGAGAGCAATCGCGGCTGCGTGGCGGCGGATTTGATCACGTCATGATTCGAGCCCGTGAAGCCCAAACGACGCAGAGTGGTCAGGTGCGGGCGTTCGTGCGGGGGGAAGACCCCCTGCAAAAACCCCCACTCCCACAACTCTTTCATTTTTTCCAACCCCTCAAGGGCTGCGGCTTTGGGGTTCGCGACCTCACCCCGGTTGGCCATCGAGGCAACGTTTCCGTCCGAGAGTCCGGCATAATGATGCGAGGGACCAACAAGGCCGTCAAAATTCGCCTCACTCATGACTTGCCTCAAAAGTCGTCGGCGTCGTCATCGGGCGTTTCCTGAAGTTCCTCGAGCGTGAGCAACAAGGAGTCGTACTCGTCGTTGACGTCTTCGAGCTCCTGCAGGACCTCCACAACTTCGGTGTTACGAAACACGTGTGAACAGATGGTCCAATCACCGTCGCGCTCGGCTTCAACCCAAAGCACTTCGATCCAATCGCCTTTTTTTGTTCTCTCGATTCCGAAGACCACGCGTACGGATTCTTCATCATCCGCTTCGTGGTCGACTTCGGCGATTTCAAGATCCTCAAGCGACGTCTCGAAGCGAAACGTTTGGCTGTCATCGTCACTGGTATGTTCAATCAATTCGAACTTCATCATTGCTCCCAAGGCAGGCCATTTGACGCGTTCTAGACACTGGTGGAAGTGTTGGCAAGGATAGATTCCACTTGGATTTCCAATCCGTTGACACCGGTGTCGGCTCACCGCACAATTACGCACATAACTGGGAGTCGTTCATGAAAATTGTGTGTTGGTCCTGTCAAACGGTCGCTGAGTCGATCGAGACCATTTCGAGAACCCAAGAGTGCGTTAAATGCTTGGTGGATCTGCACTGCTGTCGCATGTGTAAATTCTACGAAGAGTCGACGTCCAACGGTTGTAAGGAGACTCAGGCCGAGTACGTACACCGCAAAGAAAAAGCGAATTTCTGCGACTATTTCAAGCCAGGAATTCAGGGGATTGTCGAGGAATCAAAGGCGGACGACGCCAAAGCCAAGCTGAACGCGCTTTTTAAATTCTGAGACCGTTGGCCCCCGATTGGAACGTGAATCCTTGACCACAGAAACGACCTGCCGCATCATCGCTCCCGCAATATATTTCCATGTGATGAAGAGGTATAAAGTGAAGAAGTTCCTTGCGCTGGCAGTGTGTGTCCTGGCCATCGGCTGTGGTGATGATTCAACCACGACGACCAATAACACCACCAATAACGGCACCGATCGCGCCGCCACGATTGCAGCTCTGACCGGCAGCACCACTGGCGGAGAGACCATCTACGTCCAACTCTGCTCGGTCTGCCATGGCGCTGACGGTGCCGGAACGGCCGCCGGGAATTCGCTGGTCGACTCGACCAAAACGAAGGACGAAGTCATCGACTCGATCCTGAACGGCGTGAGCGGGACGACCATGGCTTCTTTTGCCAGCCGCACCGACCAAGAGATCGCCAACTTGACGGCATACACGCTTGCTTTCCAGCCATGAAAACGCCGGAGGTCCTCGACCGGTCGGGTGACCTCTGGGTTGTCTCCAAACCTGCCGGATGGGTGGTTCATCCGACCGGCGACCCCACACAAGATGACCTTTTGACCTGGGCCCAATCCCTTGGAGCTCCAGCGACGATTGCGCCTTTGCATCGCCTTGACCGTGAAACCAGCGGAGTCGTGCTTTTGGCGGAAAACCCTCAGGGTCATTACGACCTGCTGAAAGGATTTGAGCGCGGCGAGGTCAAGAAGACTTACTTGGCTCTCGTCGTCGGCCACCCTCGCCCAGAGGGCACGATCAACAAGATGCTGGATGACGATCGGCGGGGCAAAAAGCTTGAAGCGTCGACCTCGTACCGCACGCTCGAAACCTTCGAGCGGTGTGCACTTCTTGAGGTCTCACCGACCACAGGTCGCAAGCACCAAATCCGACGTCACCTGCACGGCATTGGCTTTCCCATCCTGGGCGATAATCGCTACCGGCCACGAAAGCGCATCAATATTCCTGGATTCCCTGGCCGACTCTGGCTACACGCAGCCCGCCTAGAATGGGGCGATCTTAGCTACGAAGCCGCCTTACCAGAGGACTTAGAGAAGCATTTGGAGCACCTTCGCTCCATGTTGCCGGAAAATTCCGCCACCACTGTGACATGAATTTCCGGGTCGGTGCCCACGTTCTCAGAATAGATTGGGTCGGGTCCGCATGGTCACGGGACTTTCCAGCGGTGGCATGCCCTATGCAATTCCATCCACCATCCCCCAGGAGGACAAGATGGTAGTCATCGCAAGCTGGACAGTAGACTCAAGGAAAATCGAACTCATTCATGAACATGCACGCAGCCGAGTCCGCGGAAAATGGGAATACCGCGTCGATGGTGAGGTCAAGATGTATGGATATGGAACGCCGCAGGAAGCTCGTGAGGCTATGCAC
>JBFFMO010000112.1:0-8990 GCA_041554035.1 Allomicrovenator sp.
ACAAAACCGAGAACAAATCAGCGGCGGGCTGGCGAACCAAGGCACGTGCCTCTTCGGCGTAGAAGATATGCTGGCCATCACCGACAAGGGCGGCGAAGGTTTCGACATCAAAGCCTTGAATGATGTCGGCATGCCGCGTCTCAAGGTCGGAGCGCATCCAATGGCGTTCGAGGGCGTAGCCGCCTTCGACGCGGTCTTTTGTCCAGACCGCGACAGCGTCGGCCGAGATTTCTTCGCGCGCAGTGTCGATGAGGATATCGTGGATTTTTTCGGTGGAGAGCGTCTCCGCCATTTGCTCCGAGACGTGGTAGAGTTTGAGCGCCTCACGAAGCTGGATATTCTCGTTTTCAAGCTTCTGTTTGGTCAGTCCGCGCTCGACGATTCGAATCACGTCTTGGACTTTGAACGGCTTCAAAACGTAGTCGTAAGCGCCACGTTTCATGGCTGAAATGGCGGTTTCCACCGTACCAAAACCCGTCATCATGATGCAGAACGCGGTAGGGGCGATTCGACAGGCGTGATCGATGAGTTCCAGACCATCCATACCCGGCATTTTCATGTCGGTAAGAATCGCGTCGAACTCTTCTCGCTCAAGGCGTGCTACGGCCTCAAGACCGTTTGCAACAGCCGTGACTCGATACCCCTCCATGGTTAGGAAATCCGTCAGAACTTCCCGGATCGATTCTTCGTCATCAACAACGAGGAGTCGAGCGCCCGTCTTTTCCTGCATCGTACGCCTCACTTAACTGCACAGAGGTCGTCTAAAAACGTCGCCCTAGAGGTATCATGTGGGCACAACAATCGCAACAGACGGACGCCGCCGTGTGTCTGTCGACTGACTCGTCTGTCATAAATCGGTGCCTACCTTTGCAGAAGTCGGATCCTTAAGGGTTTGACGGGCGGATGAATCTTTTTCACCCGCATGGTGTCTTAGCTATGGAGAGACTTGGATCGGCGCGAGTCGATTCGGTACCCTCCTTGCTACAGGTTTCGGGATGAACTCGACTCTTGCTCAGGAGCGCAAATGCTCAAGTTGAATGAGTACAACAAAACAGAAGGCAACGAAGCTCTCGATAAATTCGAACAGACCGCGCTCATCTACCTCGATGAGCTCTATGCGGCTGGACTTCGTTATACACGCAACGAAAAAGACGCTGAGGATCTCGTCCAAGAGACGTTTCTGAAGGCGTTTTCCAACTTTCATCGATTTGAAGAAGGCACGAATTGTCGCGCCTGGTTGTTCACGATTTTGACCAACACGTTCATCAATCGTTATCGACGAAAGAAAAAAGAACGTGAAATCCTAAATGCGGACGATTTGCGGCCGATTCGGCAGAATTTCCATAATGTTGAAAAGGCCGAGTTCTACCAAGACCCTGAACGTGGCGTACTCAACAAGACGTTCAGCCAGGACATGAAGGACTCCCTTGAGTCGCTTCCGGATGAGTTTCGTACCGTCGTGATTTTGGCCGACCTTAACGAATTTTCGTATAAAGAGGTCGCTCATATCTTGGGGTGCCCGGTGGGTACCGTGATGAGTCGGCTCTTTCGGGGCCGAAAAATGATGCGCAAAAACTTGGTCGACGTGGCGTTCGAACGCGGAATCATCCGTGATAAAGAGCCGTTTCTCCATGAAGAAACCAATCGAACGCGGCGCTCAGTAAGGGAAGCACGCGCCACTGAGCCTGAACCTGCCGTTCCAAAAGTCACCCTCAAAGCCTCCTAGCGGTCGTACTTGGCGATGTGAGAATCGCCAAGTACCATGCACCGCATGTCTCTCTCGCCAAACGTCGGACCCTACGTGCTTGACCGAATCATCGGTCATGGAGGCACCTCTACGGTCTGGCTGGCTCAGCATCGCGAATTGGATAGCGATGTGGTGCTCAAAGTCCTCACCGCCAAATTCACAAAACGGGCTCGATTCCGGGAGTATTTCGCCAACGAAATTCGCGCCGTCGCTCGCCTGAATCACCCCAATATTGCGCGCGTTTTGGATGCCGGCGTTGAAGAAGGAGGCAGCTCTCCCATCGCTGCGGGGAGTCCTTACGTGGTCATGGAGTACATCCAAGACGGCAGCCTGATCGACATCATGCAAGAGCTGAATTGGGCGTCGATACGCGACACCCTCTTGGTTTTGTTGGATGCACTTGCTCATGCTCACGCCCACGATGTCGTGCACCTAGACCTCAAACCCGGCAACGTGCTTTTGCGGCGAGATGGCAATGTTGTGGTGCCAGTTTTGACCGATTTCGGCATTTCGCGCACCGAAGATTCGATGGCCCCGACCGAGCGGTCTGGAGTGGTGGGCACCCCAAAATACATGGCCCCGGAGCAAATTCGCGGAGAATGGCGACGTACGGGCCCTGCAACCGATTTGTACGCGTTGGGCTGCATGGCGTTCCAGATGGTGAGTGGTCGTGTTCCCTTTGAAAGTGGCGACGCCTATTCCGTGCTGCGTTCTCACCTGCGTGATTCTGTCCCGGCGATGATTCCGCGCACGTCTGTTCCCTCGGGATTCCCGGATTGGATCGCGCGCCTACTGGAGAAAGAGCCCGGTGACCGCTATGAAGCCGCCGCCGACGCTGCTTTTGCCTTGATACGGCTGGACGCAGATCGGCTTGAGGATTGGACGGACTCGGTCGCCCACGATTCGTCGTGGTCGGTCCCAGCCGACCTCACCATCTTGGACGAGACCCTGAACATTCAGGCGATTCGTGACAGCGTGGAAACGCTTCCAACGTTGCGACGCTCCCTCGAGGCCCCGCCCATCCCGATTTCGTGGCAACGGCGAGTGGATTTCCGGCGCGACGTGCGTGCGTTGGGACTGGGCCTTTTGCGCGACCGTGTGCCTCAGGTGGTCGGGCGGATCGCCGAACGAAATCTATTATGGAGCGCGCTGTCTGAGGTCTCGCAAGGAACAAGCCGCGCGATTCTGATTCACGGAGAGTCCGGCATCGGCGCCACGCGCACGGCCGAATGGTTGGCGCGACTCGCCGAAGAGGTCGGCGCTGCACAGGCGCTTACGGTCAGGTCTGCCCCTTCTGTGCTGGAGGGCCTGGGGCATGCCGTGGGCAGGCGGCTCAAGGTGGCGGGCGGCAAACCCATGGATGCCGTGCCGACCGTGCGCGAGTTGTTGTTGGGTGGGCGACCGGCGACCGAAGACGACTTGGTGGATGCGATCATCCTTTCCGACCTCTTGACCGGCACACCGTCTGACGCCAATCACTGGGAAAAAAGAAGCGCGCTGGTGCGGGCGCTGACGGCACTTTCAACGCGACGCACGCTGGTGGTGGTATGCGATAATGTCGAAAACTTTCACGACATCTGGTCGGTTGCGCAATTGCTCTTTGAAGAGCAGGTCCCGGCGCTATTATTGGCGACCACGACCGCCGACCGAATTGATGGCCTGGTGGACGTGCTTGACCACCCCGCCGTGAGCGAGATGCGGCTCACACCGTTGCCTGATGCGGACATTGCGAGCATGGCCGACCAACTCGTGTGGCTCACACCCCAGACCGCTGAAACCCTGATTCGCGAGGCCGAAGGCTACCCAGGTCGCGCTGTTCGTTGGCTGACAAGCTGGGCGGAGCGCGACCTTCTTGTGCCTTCGCCCAACGGCTTTTTGTTGCGCCGGCGAATGGACGACGAATCGCTGAGCGACGCGGCAAAAAAGGCCGCCGAAGTCGTGCTTGCACAATTCGACGAGATCGATCGAAAAGCGCTCGGTGTGGCGGCAACCTTTGGCACGCGATTCAACACCGAGCTTTGGTTTGACACGCTGGCCCGAATGCAGCTTGTGCCCCGCACCGACTTATTGGAGCGCGCGCTGCGACTCGGCCTCCTCGATCGCGATTCAGAAGGCCGCGAATACGAGTTTTCCGATCTCACTCTGGTCGATGAAATTCTGGAAATCCTGGCCGAACACGGGATGCAGAACACGGTTCATATCGCCTGCGCCGACGCGCTGGAGATCGCTTCCGCGGGCACACGTGACGTGGGTCGCCTTGAGCGAATCGTCAAACACCGCGCGGCGGCTCGGCAATTCGAAAAAGCGCTGCCTTTGCTGGGTTGGGTCGCGCTGCGGAATTTTCATGAGGATAATATCGAGGATGCCCGGCGGCTGCTCGCCTGGCATGAGACGATCTTGTCTCGTGCGGATGTGCCCACGCGAAAACGCGAGGGCTGGATGGGCGATATCATTCGCCTTTGGCTGCGTGAGGGCGACGGCGAGACGTTGGAACCTGAGACCGTGGCGACCGCGTATCGCGGTGCGCTGAAGGCTCATCAATTGGTCGCTGCTGCAGAGGCCGCGCGCTTGCGGGCGAAGATTCTTCGAAGCGTCTCTCTTGAGTCGGCCAACGAGGCGCTGGAAGAAGCCGCGAATGCGATTTCGGCTGCGGGGGGCGAAGCGCTTCCTGAAGTGGCCGCGTTTTGGGTGAGCCTGGGTTGGAATCGAGGACTGCAGGGCCAGTACGAGGTCGGGTTCGAGTATTTTTTGCGGGCTGAGCCGATCTTTGAGTTATCCAACGACAGCCACTGGGCGTCGCATCTTGGCCGGGCAAGGGCCTATCTGAACTTGCAGCGAGGCCATTATGAAAGCGCGCGTAACGACGTGTCGCGCTCCGCAGAAATCGCCCGAAACAGCGGCAACCGTAATGGCCTTGCGGGCTGCTACATGTATCTGGGTGAACTCGACCGCTACGAGATGGCCTATGAAAGCGCCCGAAGTCATTATCTGGCGGCCTACGACTTGTATCGAAAAAACCCCTCAAATCGGTGGATTGCCGAATGCAATATTGTCCTGTGCGAAATCGGCGCAGGGAATATGCCGGCGGCAGAACGAGTCCTCCAGCGCTTGATCGACACGTCCCAGTATCAGCGGAAACTCTTCGCGCCTTTCCAGCTCGCCCAGGCGGTCGCGGAAGCGTCTCGTGGAGACTGGAGCGGTTATGACCAGCGTTTTGCCGAAGTCTTGGCTGAGATCCGACGCCTGAAACACGTCGAGTATGACATCGCCTGGCTTTGCGACCGTGCGGGTGAAGTGGCCGAACGAAGTGGCCATCTGCCTCGAGCCTACGCGGCCTACGACGCCAGCGCCCAGATTTGGGACGGCCTTGGGCGTCAGGCTGAATTGCTGCGAACCCAAGAGGCGATGGAGCGGGTGAATCCGCACCCCAGAGCCTAAGCGTCAAAACGTTGTCGTTGACGGCCCACGCCATCATTCGCCATTCTAGCGGCCGATATTTCCAATGACGGATGCGGACGTGAAAGCAATTTTCTTGGTTGTACTGGTGGCGATTTGGAGCAGCGGTTGTGGCGTGGGCTACAAATATGGGGCGCAATCCCATCACTTCACGGAAAACACGAATGGAAGCCCGACCTTAATCAAAGAAAACGAGATCGATGTCGCGATGAATTACCACGAGTTTAGGCTGATCGACACGACCGGCCTGCTCATGTCGGGGTTGGTCAACTCCTCGCGCCAGTATGCGGCACGACAAGAGGCGGTCGATAACGCCAGATACTCCAGAGACAGCAACGGCGATCGCGTGACGGAGGTCGAATACAGCTACAAGCCCTACAGCTTGTCCCCTGGTACTCGTGTGGTTGCCGACTTTCGACTGAGCGCGGGCGCTCCTGACATGACCATCAAAGACATCGCTTCCCACGGAGGTGAGGTCGAATATTATGGTTTCGATGTGCTGGGCGAATTCATGGGTTTTGAAGCGCCACTGCTTCCAAATGGAACGTCAGCGCTCTTTTTCGCCGTGCGCATCGATATGTTCGATTACCCGGAAGTCAGCGACCCAGTTTCATTCGACTCCCTTCTGATCGATATGACGTTTGGGACCTCGCTGGGGTTTTCACCCATCAAAAACCTAGTCATCACAGGGACCGCCGAAATCGGGCTACTTACTCCGCTGCTCAAGCTGATCCTCGACGATCCTGATGTTTCGTATCTGGCGGGGGAGATCACAACAGAGGTGATCTACTATCCCATTTCATGGTTAGGCTTGACCGCAAACGCGGCCTTAGGCCAACTCAACGACGCCGAACGTGACGCGACCTTTGGACGGATGGGCATCGGGCTCATTGCCGAATTCGGTGGCGCCGAGTGATTGTAGAGGATCACGAGGCCTGCTAGGTTCTCGGCGATGACAACGCTTACCGACAACTGGGGAAGAACACACGACGCGATGCGCATCTCCGTCACGGACAGATGCAATTTGCGCTGCTCCTACTGCATGCCCGAAGAGGGCATGGAATTCGGGCCGCGCAAAGACGTGCTGGACTACGAAGACCTCAGCTTCATCGCCAGCGTCGGGGTCGGGCTGGGAATCAATCGCGTTCGTCTTACGGGTGGTGAACCCCTACTTCGCCGAGACCTCGACTCATTCGTTCGAATGCTCAAGGCAGCCGGCGTTGAAAACGTGTCGATGACCACCAACGGCATGCTTCTGGAGAAACACGCGCAGGCGCTGGCCGACGCGGGACTGGACCGGCTGAATGTGAGCATGGACTCCCTGCGAGTGGATCGCTTCGAAAAGGTGACGCGTTGGGGCGTCTTGTCGCAGGTTTGGAAAGGCATCGCAGCGGCCAAAGAAGCGGGCCTGGGCCCGATCAAGATCAATGCGTTAATGCTGCAAGACTTTAATGACGATGAGATTGGCGGCTGGATCGACCTGGTGAAAAACCATGACATCAGCGTTCGCTTCATGGAGTTGATGCCTGTTGGGGACAACGCACTTGAAGGCCTCGGGACGTTCTACGACTTGAGCATCCTGCGAAAGACGCTTGAGGACGAAATCGGCTTGGTGCCCTTTGAGGGTGCGCATGTTGGTAACGGTCCTGCTCGTTATTGGCGAGCTCCGGAGTGGAAAGGCTCGTTTGGATTCATCACGCCGCTTTCGAATCCCTATTGTGGTTCATGCCGGCGACTCCGTCTGACGTGTACTGGGGAACTCCGTGCATGTCTGGCTTTCGACGAGAGCATTGGGCTTGCGGATGCGGCTCGGCGTCGCGACGTGGACGCGGTCGAAGCCGCATTGCAGTGGTCCGTGGCTGAAAAGCGATTCTCCCATCCGTGGCTTGACGGGCAAACAACCCGCACAGGGATGTCGGCCGTTGGTGGATAAATATTTTACTGGTTGGCGTACAATTGATTACGGGTCTCAAATTGGGAACCCAAGGAACATGATGAAGAATTCACTGTTAATACTCGTTTGTGTGCTTCTGGGATCACCTGCGTTTGCTCAGGACGCCCCGCCCCCCACTGTCGCGAAAAAGGGAACGATCGCCCAACAAACCGTCGCGGGGACATGGGCTGGGACGCTGGGAACAACCTTCGCGTACAACTCGTCGTCGAACGAGTTGCTCGATGGCACGACGAGCGACAGCTCCAACTACCTGGTGCGAGTGGAGTTAGGTTTCGGGAACATGATCGTCAATCAGTTGGAAGTCGGCATCGTAGGAGGCGTGCTTTTGCGACGTCTGGCGCGGGAAAATGACGCTTCGGCGACCGAACGCGATTGGCTGATTCAAGCTCGCACAAATTATATTGTGCCCGTGACTGGCGGACTTGGCCTTGGAATGGGCGCCGCCGTCGGTCCCTATTTTGGGTCGAGCGAACGCGACTTCACCGTGAACACGAGTGTCGTCAACGAAACCACTTCAACCTTTGGTGTGGCAACCGACGGCAATCTTGGAGTGGTCTACGGCGTGAGTGACCATCTTCAGCTGCGCATGATGATGAATCTGACATGGCTCTACGGCACCGAGTCGATCTCAAGTGCCGATGCGGATCTGACCGTATCCACGACGAATCTTGGGTTGGCCCTGAGTCTTGGCTACGTGTTTTAATCAGGCCTGCTGCATCAAGTCCAATGCCGCTCGAGCCAACACGCGAACGCCAATCGCGATCGCCCTCTCGTCGGGTGAAAATTTGGCCGAGTGCAAAAAGTACTTCGGCTCGCCGGCTCGAGCGACGCCCAGGCGAAACATCGCCCCAGGGGCATGACTCAAGAAATTTGAGAAATCTTCGGAACCCATGCTGGGCAGCGGAATCCGGTAGACGTTCTCGTCCCCGAGCACTTCGCGACCTGCCGACGCAATGGCGCTGCTGACTCTGGCGTCGTTGATGATGGCCGGGGCACCCCGCACCAGATCCAGCTCATAGGTCGCGCCAAAGGTGTCGCAGATACCGTCGCAGATTCGAACCAGAATGGGCTGGATTTGCTCACGATTGGCGAGCGAAAGTGTTCGAATAGAGCCTTCGATTCTGGCGTCATCAGGAATGATGTTCGCCGCGTGACCTCCCGATATTTTCCCGATCGAAAACACCATCGGATCCCGGGCGTCCACAAGGCGCCCGATCGATGTGTAAAGGGCACTGGCCAATTGTGTGACAACAAAAATGGGGTCGATGCAATGGTGTGGACGAGCCCCATGGCCCGATCGACCGATGACTCGGATTTTGAACGTGTCAAATGCGGCGGTAAACGCTCCGTCTTTGACCCCAATCTTGCCGACTTCGAGCTCTGGGTCGACGTGCAGGCCAAGCATGAAGTCGACCTCTTTCATCGCCCCAAGCTCGATCATCGCGATCGACCCGCCCGGGACTGCTTCTTCGGCATGTTGGTAAACCAAGCGTAGGCGCCCAGGTAAATCGTTACGTTCCATCGCCATCCCAACGCCTGTGGCCACGGTCATGTGCATGTCATGGCCACATGCGTGCATCACGCCTGCGTTATTCGACTTGAAATCAAGACCAGTCATCTCTTCGATGGGCAACGCATCAAGGTCACAGCGGATCGCAACGGTGCGATGCGTGGAGGGGTCGAACCCGTCGGGCGTCAAATCCGCGAAAAACCCCGTGTTTTCGGGTCGTAGGGTGACCACAAACCCCCGCTCTCGTAGTCGATGAATCAGAAGCGCGGAGGTCGCGAATTCCTGATTGGAGAGCTCGGGATTCGTATGAAGATAACGTCGCA
>JBFFMO010000113.1:0-8990 GCA_041554035.1 Allomicrovenator sp.
CCGGCTTGGACACATCCGATCAGGTCTCCAGACTTAGCCGTCTGATACGGGCAATTCAGGTCCCCAGATTCGAAGCCACGATTTTTGAGGATGGCCGGCGCATACCGGCCAGCGTCGACCTGACCAGCGATCCACCGATCTTTAGCCTCAATGAAGAGCTTCTGGATCGCGTTGGCGATGACGAGATCCTTTCGGCACTGGCACGCCCCATTGCATTGGTCCTCGACATCTCGCCGATGAGTGTGGCCATGGCGCTGCAGATCCGAGACGAGCGATTCCTGAAGAGTCTGGCCACGAAGTCCAACCGCCGCTCCGATACGGGGCCGGTTCGAGCCAACGACTTGCCGGCATTTGTCGCCTACAAGATATCGGTCTTCAACGCCCGCTTGAGCATCGTTGCCGCGGCACTTGGGACCTACCGAAAATTCGAGATATCTGCGGCTGACGACACCTACGCGGCACTTCGAGGACGAGCGAGTTGGCCCGATTGGGCCGATGTTCTGAATCTGAAATGCACGGCCGACGCGGTGAACGGCATGCAGGAGGCGTTGGAAAACACCCCGTGGCATGAGTTCGCAGAATCGATCGCCGAGCTGCTCTGGGACTCGTTGGCATTATCCGGACAGACCTTCCTTCGACACGCCGGGCGTGACCTGCGAGGCAATAACGTGCCGCGACTCGTCGATGTCCTTACCGCGCTGCTGCACGCGCTCAGGTCGCAGGAAAGGACCCTGAATGAAGACCTGTCGACCTGGCCCATCTACGCCGACGTCAACCAGGCCTGGCGGGCTCTCGATGACGAGGAACGACGTACCTTCGGCGTGACAACCTGCGAAGTGGATCGACGTCCGGCTTCCGTCATTGGCGAGGCCGGTGTCACCTTTGGCATGCAAGAGCCCAATTCGTTGCCCTGGGATTGTCCGCTGGTTTCCTGGACCGTTCGCGAACAGAGCGCGCTGCGAGACCTCTTCGTGGGAATCGCCACGACTCTGCCCAACCGAACGACTGTGCACTCATTTTCGTTAAGCGGGCTGACTCGAGACCAAGTTCGGCTCAAAGAGGGTCAAGGTGTCGCCTGGGGGCTTCAAGTTGCCTCCGACCGCGTCAGCAGTGTGTCGGCCGACGCTGAGAGCGTGGCGCAGGCGTACTCAGCGGCCCTGACCACGATGCTTGAGCAGTTTGAGGCTTTACCCTTGAACCACAAGGACGAGGCTATTCGCCGCATTCGGCGCGCTTACGACGAGTTGTTTCCCGACAAAGGTGAGATCTGGACGCGACGTTTTGCGGGCACAGCCGGGAGCGACTTCCGGGCGCTCTTGACCGGCATTCAACACATGCTCAACGTGCCGATCATTTTTGATCCCTTCCTGCGTCCGATCATGGATGAACTTGCGCCTTTCCCCACGCTGACTGTGGTCGTCGCTCGACAAGGCGATGCCGCGGTGGTGCCGTGCTGGGTGCCCATTGCAGCATTGGAGTCGACCTCGAAGGGCCCGCCCTTGCGAATCCGTCTGGTTAGCGTCTCCGAAACCGGGTGTGCGTGGGAATGCGACCGAACCTTGTCGCTGCCAAAACTCGAAGGCCAAGCGGTGGACCTCATCCTCACCGCGGTCCACAACGACTCGGTGCAATTTCTCTTGGTTCAAGAAACTTGAGATGAATGCCCATACCCCAGACACAAAAAAAGGCCGCTTACGCGGCCTTTTTCATTTCTGATTCTTTGGGTCATTTCTGAGCGTAGAGCTCATTCACAAATCCCCAATCGATGACGTTGAAAAACGCTTCGAGGTAGTCTGGACGACGGTTTTGGTAGTGCAGGTAATATGCGTGCTCCCACACATCGACACCAAGAATCGGACGGAGGCCGGCCGAGAGAGGCGTGTCCTGATTAGCCGTGCTCATGACTTCAAGCTCGCCCTTGGCGTCAACAACCAGCCAACCCCAGCCTGAACCAAATCGAGTTCCGCCCGCAGCTTTAAGCGCGGTCTTGAAAGCATCGAACGAACCGAATTTAGCGTCGATCGCTTTGGCGACTTCACCCGTCGCTGGACCGCCGCCGTTGGGTGACATCATCTTCCAAAACAACGAATGGTTGTAGAAACCACCACCGTTATTTTGAACAGCTGTCTTGATGTCTGCTGGAATCGCCGAAAGGTTGTCAGCGAGCAATTGCTCGATGGTCAATTCAGCCAATTTGGGGTGCTTTTCCAACGCGGCGTTCAAGTTGTTTGTATAGCCTGCGTGGTGTTTGCCATGATGGATTTCCATCGTGCGGGCATCAATATGGGGCTCGAGAGCGTCGAACGAATAAGGAAGGGCTGGGAGTTGAAAAGTCATGATTTTCTCTCTGAAAAATGATGGATACGGCGCCTAACGTAGACGCGACGCGTTGCTGGTCAATGAAGATTTTCGAATGAATGCCGCTCAGTCGTCCTTGCGATGGAAGCGCGCGCGCATCAGACGGAGCTTATCGCCCAGATTGGCCTCTTCGGTCAGATCATGGGACTCGGCGACCGGCTTCTTGATCGCCGCCGACATCGTGGGGTTGGTGTCTGGGTCACTGATGAACTCTTGGCGAGTGTCGTCGTTATCCGGTTTCGACTTCCAACCAGCCAAGACAAAATCGGTGGCCGAGGCAACGGACGTCGCAATATCATCGGTGCTGAAAATGCCCGATATCTCTTCCAATTGGGACTCTGACACGACGCCCGCAAGAACCTCATCCACTTCAGAATCGTCATCATCGTCTTCAAGAAACTGATCCTCGAATTCGACGTTTTGGCGCTCGGCCTCACCTTGGACCTTCAGATACGCGTCTCGTAACGCACGCGAGTGTTCGATGTCTCGATCCTCGACCTCTTCAGCCCTTGTGATTCGCATGTCCTCAAGATTCACATGTGCCGGAGAGGTCGAGCGGTCTCGTTGAATCGTCGGCAGAAGATTATTGAGGAACTCGGCATCCGCCGTGGCTGTTTGGCTATGGTGCAACGACTCAGTGTATTGCCGTGTCACTTCGGGAAGGTTGGAATTGGCGAACGCGGGCACCTCAATTTCGCCGGAGTCTTTGGCGCTTCGCCGAGGACCAAACGCCGCAAGATCTGCTCCTGAAATCAGTCCAGTGGCCTGATCGGGCTCCGCGATATCGGACTCAGCCACCAAAAACTCGGGATCGATCTGGTCGACCGGAATCGTGAGTGGATTGTCGAAATCAATGGTGGGATGGCCTGGGCGTTTTCGAATACCCATCGACGATGGCTCTTGCAGTCCGACTTCCTCGAGGGCTTCTTCCGGTTCTGGCACCAATGAAGGGGTGGGCGTTGAGGGACGAACGACAGGCAATGCTTGAGAAATGGCCAAGGGGGGCCGTCCAAGCAATGGAGCCATCGGCTCTGCAACTGCATAAACTTCGTCCCACTCACCCGATTCGCGAATCACGAGATTTTGAACCTCAGAACGACCGATCACTGAGGTCGAGACCAGCAGGACTGCGTCCAGTCGGGGCGCCAAACCACGAGCTTCCATGGCATGAAGTACATTCGGAACGTCTTTGGCTCGCCCGTCCATCGAGAACCAACGGCGCCTGGCGGTCGGAAAAGTCAGCAGCAGAACCAGATCGTCGACCGTGGCTCGGTCCCAAAACACAGTGGCACTGAGCCGAACCAATCGTTCAAGCTCGCGGCGTTGTTCAGGCGACGAAGGCGGATAGACGTGAATGAGGTGATTCGACGGCAGTTCAACAGGCGGGTTCTCGGACACCAACACAATGGTTTCGTCCGTGGACTGCATGGCGAGCCACAACAGGATCGTCGACTTCGACGCCCCAGGGCTCCCTAAAACCATGCCCATCCCATCCTTGCGAACAAGGCGTTTGAGGTTGTTCAGCACTGCGGGAGGCATGCGATCGACGATGGTCGTGGGCAGGCGTTCCAGCAGGAGCGTCGGGCCCCAAGCCCCATCGTAGACGCGAACCATCCACTCGCCCGTGCGACCACCCGCCGCAGCGATCTCGCAGTAGAGTGCGAGCAAGTCGTCGGAGACGTTCACGGTGCCACTTCGATGGCGCCCCAGTTTCACGTATTCAAAACGCCCCGAGGGCTGAATCATGACGTGTTTCACGTTGGCGTCTTCGATCACACCTCGGAATTCCGGGATCGTATCAAGGCGTTCGTTCAAGGAATTCGACGTCATGAGTCCTCCGAAACGTCGTCTAAATCCTCGATATCCGGCTGCATGGCGAGCCTCAAGATGACCTCCTCATGAATCGTGATCGCGATATCAAATCGTTGGGACATAAATCCTGCCGCCTCTAATTCGACCCGACGGACGCCCACGGGCACCCGCAACGTACCTTCTACCCAGCCATTAACCTGGCCGAGATACTCGCCGTCGACCCAAATAATGGCATCTGACGGCTCCACTTCCAGTCGAAGCAGCCCCATTTCCTGAGCGACTCGAGGCTGTGAAGTTGCACACGAGGTCCCAAAAAAGACCGTCAAAAAACATAACAACAAACCACGCATGAGATGAGTCTACCCCTAACAAGATTTAGGGTCACGCGTGGTTGTCGTCTGCGTATTCAGCACTACGTTCGAGGCGCCTTTAGCATCGAGAGTATGATGACCCAGCAAACCAAAGAACCCGATCGTCTTTTCGATGGCGTTGATTGGCGGGGCGGCGCTTGGTGCGATGCTGGGCCATTACGTCACAGAGGACTCGCATATTGCGGTGTTTCTGGCGGCAATCTCGCTGCCGATCGGGGTTTTGGTGGGGTTAGGTATCGCCGAGCGAGTCGACCCCATCCGTGCGTTTGTGCACGTGGTGTCAATTCTAGACCGTCATACCTCAAGGACCGAACGCGGCTTCAGCCCCACTGCGACCGAGATCATGATCGCTGTAGGCCCGCCTCTTGTGTCTGCAATCAACGGAATGATCATCGCGACGATTTTGAAGGTCGACACGATTTCCATCGTCCTGCCCATGACGATCGCGGGAGCCGTCTACGGCGTGGGAGTCGCCCTGCTCTTCATGTTTTTGGCGGCCGGAGAAGGCGAAGCCTAGCCGCGGGGCTTCATGAAGCCGGATTCTTGTTCATGGCGTAGAACATTGAGCTGGCTGGCATTCATCGCGATCCCCTCGCGCCAATCAAGCTGATCGGCAAGATTCAGGCTCGACTGGAAACACTCTTCGGCCAGATCTCTTCTTCGCTGTCTCAAATGCATGAGGCCAAGATTATGAAGGAGTTTGGAGTGCGCGTTCAGGTCGTTCACGCTCACGGCAAGTTTGATCGCGGTTTGCACCGAGCGAATCGCGGCTTCCAAGTTGCCTTGTTCGGCGAACAAAGTGCCGTAATTTCCGCGGACGGTCATCTCACCGCGAATGTCCTGTGACTCGTTAGCTACGCGCAGCGCCACTTCGAGCAGCGAAGCCGCTCCCTGAAGCTCCCGGCTCTTGAGTCGCAAGCGCGCGAGTTGGTTCACCGGCTCCCACAACAACTTGGGACCCCAAGGGTTGGTTGAATCCAACGAGTGTTGTTCGATCAGCGCGACGGCCTCAAGCAAGGTCTGAATCGCCTGGGAATCCTTGGATTGGCGCGAATAGATTTCGGCCATCAGCTGCAGCCCGCGAACCAGAAGCGCGATCGTAAAGGGGGTTCGCTGCGTTTCAACGAATGAACGAATCGAGGTCAGGGTGCGACGCGCCGTGTCAACGAGGCGATCCGGATCCTCCTCTTTGAGCCACAAGAAGCCTTGCTCGATCTTGATCTCAAGGGCGAGCGCGTCAGGCAAATCCGACATGCGCCCCATGGCTAGACACAGATCGCGTGCGACCCGCAGATTCCCCAAAGCCCCCTGGACCCGGACTCGCCGCAAGTTGCGTTGCGCAATCGCCTCGGCGGGTGCGGCCGCCTTGGTCAAAATCGAGACCGCCTGCGAAAGGTAAACTTCGGCCAACTCGTAATCAAAACCGATCATGCACTCGTCGGCGATGCGGTCGAGGACTTGCACCGCCTCGGGGTGCCGCTCGCATTCAACCAGATGGCGCACCAATGCGAGTTCAAACGCTCTCTTCTTCTCGGGCTCGCGGACGTTTTTGAGGCGCCCGAAAAAGTAGTCGATGGCTCGACCGTGAATCTGCCGACGGGCGCTGACCGAGAGGCGCTCATGCACCACACGTTCAAAAATCTGGGGATTGAACGAAAGGATGGGATCATCCTCGGCGCCTTGAATCTCGAGCACGCCCTCAACAAAGAGGTTCTGAATCGCAGATTCGGGCTGCCAGTCGTCGCTCGCCAAGTCTAAGAGCACCTCACCTCGGGTGCCGTTTCCCAGCACAGCCAAGAGGGCGAGCAGGTTTCGCTCAGTCGTCTTCAGGTCGAAGAGACGCATCTGAAGAACAGAATTGATGTCACGGGCTTCGGCGAGCCACTTCTCGGCGCCTTCGCGAGAAACAAGTTTATGCCGTTTGACGTGATCGATGATCTGGCGAATCTGAAGCGGCACTCCGCCACTCAGATTGGCAAGCTCGGCTCGGAAAGCCGTCGACACGTCCTGGGCCAACTCGGCCTTGAAGAGCAGGCGTGTGGCGGCCTCGTTGAGGGCATCAACATACACAGAAGTCGCGTCGGCCGGTAAGGGATGAAGCGGGTGCCCGGACCGAACTCGTATGCCCAAAAGCCACAACACGCGTGAATCTGGGAGGTGCCGAAACCAGCGTTCAAACCATCCCGACATCGCCTCATCGTAGGAATCAAGTTGGTCGAAGGTGAGCACGATCGCGCGTTTCTCCTGGATCTTGTTCAGCAGCGCGCGAAAAGCCACGTCCACGGCCGCCATCGTGGAAGTCCCAGAATCCAAGGACCGCCCGGTTCCCCGAGCGCCGATCACCTGAGTCACCGACGATTGAACGAAGCCCGACAACAAACGTGAAGGTTCCGCGGCCAACCCGAGTTCTCGAAACAAGACGTCAATATCGCGCGTTCGACCGTGGATTCGCGCCAAATCCTTGAGCCATTGCGTGATCGCATCACGAACACCTTCGACTCCAGAGGTTCGCGCTCGCGCGCGAAGAATCAAATACCCGCGCTGCTCAGCGAACGCCTCGACCTCTTGGATCAACGCACTTTTGCCCATGCCAGCGTGACCTGTGACCGCAAAAAACGCTCCTTGCCCGCGCGAAATCCGAGCCAGAGCCGACAAGGCAGCGGCGATCTCATCGTCGCGGCCCACCAAATTGCTCGCTTTGGTCGTGGGCTGATGAGCCACGTCCAAGATGCCTAGCACGGGTCGATTTCCTGATTTAAGCGCCGGACCAAACTTGAACGTCGCGGCGATCAATTCCTCGAGCGCAGCCCCAACGACCAGCACTTCGCCATCACCGGCCTCTCGCGAACCGTCGATGGCGTGATCGATCACTTCACCCGACGCGCGCGAGATATCCCCGCCCTGCATGAAGAGCTCTCCCTGACTCAAACCAAAACCGAAGGCAAACTCGGCGGGCATCATCCGACGAAGATGAGACCGCAAATCAAGCGCGGCCTGAGTCGCACGGAATCCATCGTCTGGGGAAGTCTTGACCACGCCGAAAGCCAAGGTGGCGTAAGAGCCCTGGCGCGATTGCACCAGACCGTTCCAACGTTTTGCCACTTGGTCCAAAGCGCTGTCGTAAACATGCAAATGGGTCGACAACTCTTCCGAGGTCAACGAGCCATGAGTCCGCTGATGCGAGACAAGAATCGTGGCGTTTCGTTTCTCGCCAACCAAATCCTGAATCTGATCCTCAAAGCCGTAGATGCTCTTCTTCGGCGGATTCGGGGTCACCGGTTCGACATCTGCTGATGCCGGGCCAAAAAGCTTCGACGTGTCCACAACCTCGGACTCGCCGCCACCCATGCCGGCATGTTGAATATCTGTGCCGGCAAATTCGAAGGCCGGTTCGCTCACACGAACTCGATCCGGTTCATGACCAAGCGCGGGCGTATTCACGTCGACCGGGGCGTCTATTCGTTTCTGCAATGCAATCGTGTGAAGTTCGTCTTCATTCACAACCAGAGAATCGGGCGACGCCGAAGGTGCCTTCGCCTCCGTGCGCGCTGCTTCCTCGCTGCGTTTGGTGCGCTTGAAGATAAACGCTGCGGCCGCCGCTGGTTTTTTTTCGATCACACCCACGCGTTGCAAGGCATCGCGAAACTCGGTGGCGGTCTGGTACCTGAGCTCGCGCTCCTTTTTCATCGCACGCAGGCAGATCGCCTCGAGTTCAGGGTGGATCGAGTGATTTGGGGCGGCTTGTGAAGGCAGGGGCGGATTCTTCTGAATCACTTCCATCAAGATCTGCGGCACATGTTTGCCACCGAAGGGTTTTACCCCTGTGAGCATTTCGTAAAGAATCGTCCCCATCGAAAACAAGTCGCTGCGATGATCGACCGAATCGCCTCGAGCTTGTTCGGGAGACATGTACTGAGGGGTTCCAACAAGGGCATTGGCCTGCGTCAACGGGCCCATCTCAGTGTTTTTTGCCTTCGACTGCGAGATCCCAAAGTCCAAGATCTTTACAAAATCTTTATCGTCGCGGGTCTTCTCGACCATCAAGTTATCGGGCTTGAGGTCTCGATGAACCAATTCATGCGAATGGGCCTCCGCCAGACCGTCCATCGCCTGCGACATGATCTCGACCACCCGCATCGGATCCAGCGGGAACTCGTCTTTCATCAACGCTGTGAGCGGGACTCCCGGCACAAACTCCATGGCGATGAAGAGCACATCGTCGCCCTCTTTTCCAAAATCAATGATCTGAATGATGTTGGGATGGCGGATCTTTGAGGCTTGTTTGGCTTCGCGGATGAAGTAATCCGCAGCCATAGGATTGGCCGCGTGTTCAGGCGTCATGACCTTCACAGCGACTTTGCGTTCAAGCTGTGTTTGCATCGCCTCGTAGACGTTCCCCATCCCTCCACGACCGATAAGCCGGGTGATCTCGATCGAACCGCGCAGAAC
>JBFFMO010000114.1:0-8943 GCA_041554035.1 Allomicrovenator sp.
GACGAATGCGCTCTTGGCACCGACAATTGCGATGCTTTGGTGGCGTGTACCGATACGCCTGGGACCTACGTGTGTTCGCCATGCCCCACGGGCTACACCGACGTAAACGGCGACGGAACGCTGTGCACGGATATCAACGAATGTTTGGTCGCAACCGACAACTGTGCGGATGAGGTTCTGTGCGTCAATAACGCCGGTTCGTTCTCTTGCACGCCTTGTCCCACTGGCTACAACGACGTGAACGGCGACGGCACCCTTTGCGAAGACATCGACGAATGCCTCTTGGGCACCGACAATTGTGATGCGCTCATCACGTGCACCAATTCCAGCGGCGGATTCATCTGCGGCATGTGCCCCTCGGGATACCTGGATGTAAACGGTGACGGCACGCTGTGCGAAGACATCGACGAATGCCTCTTGACCACATCATGTGCGGCTGAGGTGACCTGCACCAACAGCGAGGGTTCATTTACGTGTTCGCCCTGCCCTGACGGTTATACCGACGTAAATGGCGACGGCACCGTGTGTCAGGACATCGACGAGTGCGCCTTGATGACCGACAACTGCAACGAGCTTGTCGCTTGCTTGAACACACCCGGCTCCTTCACCTGCAGCGCCTGCCCACGCGGTTATGAAGACACCAACGGTGACGGAAGTCTCTGCACCAACATCAACGAATGCCTCGAAGAGGTCACTGAATGCGACGACAACGCCGAATGCATCGACACGCCGGGTTCGTTCACGTGCGAGTGCAAACAAGGCTTCGACGGTGACGGCCTGAACTGCACCCTGATTCCTGGCCCGACCATTCTGACGCCGCAAGAAGGCGACGTATTGGCCACCGCCAAACCCAAGATTCAAGGCACGGGCGTTGCCAATTCAACGCTGCAGCTTTCGATCGATGACGGCGAGCCGGTCGACGTGGAGGTCGATGCAGACGGAAAATGGGAGTACCAGCCCGAGACCGATCTGGCCGACGGTGAACACACCGTCTCGGTCTCCGATGGAATCAACGAAGTCATCGTCGGTTTCTCGATCGACACGAGCGCCCCTGCACTCACCGTCGACTCGCCCAAGGACCGCGAAATCCTGACGACACCGCCGACCTCGGTCAGCGGCACGTCTGAGCCCGGTGCCGTGATCGTCATCGTGATCGATGGCGTCGAAGTCGGAAAAACCACCACCGACGATGACGGAAACTGGAGCCTGGATATTTCTGGCATCGAGCCGGGTCCTCACACACTCGAGGTCCGCGCGACCGATGAATCAGGCAACACCAGCATCAGCAAGACAACCTTCACGCTCAAAGATGCCCTTGGCTTCGAGATCAGCGGCGGTTGTTCGTCAGCGGACGGCTCAGGCGGTCTGACAGTCCTACTCTTGGGACTGCTGGGGCTCTTCTTCCGCCGGCGGCGTTAGGTCGTTGTCGGTTGTCAGTTATCGGTCGCTGTGACGCGGTATGCAGGCCATACGGCCTACGTTGCCACCCTGCGACCGGTCTGCCAGGATCCAGCCTGGCTTTGCGACCGGTCCGCCACGCTCCACCAGCCGGCTTTGGCACACTGCGAACGGTCCGCCTGCGGATAAATCACCCGGCTCGCCGCAACCGCCCCACAAGCACGGGCGGAAACTCCGAAAACTTCCCGCCCCACCCCAAAACGTTATTTTGCTCGGCCTTCGGTGGAAATGCCGGTTCCTCCATCCCATCCAGCATAAACCCTGCGCTAAAAGCGTCCGCAAGGAGCGCGTGAAGCGGGCGATCCCAATAATAATGGGGCTCAGGTTCACCACGGATGCCGACTCCCTTGCCACTTTGAGGCGTCAAATAGCGCGGTATTTTCAACGAATACTCAAGATGTTTGCCATCATCTGAGTCCACCTCGTCGACCACACGCGTCGTCCCCAACCGGTTAAAGCATGGATGGGAGGTCGCGAAAACGAAACGTCCACCAGGCCTGAGCAGAACCATCAGCGCCCGCATGAGCGGCAGAATTGTAGGCATATCCATCAACGCCATATTGCAGACAGCCGCGTCAAAAGAACCCGCCGCTCCAAGCGAGAGCAGAGCCTCTTCGTCTGTAGCGTCGACATGTTGGTAGGTGATTTTCTGGGAAACCTCAGGCGGAAGGAGCTCTGAATGTGCGCGGGCTCGACTCAAAAACGTCGAAGAGAAATCGATGCCGAGCACCTCTGCCCCAAGTCCAGCCAACTCGCGCGAAAACTGCCCATTGCCGCATGCCACATCCAAGACACGCTCGCCTTGCCTGATATCAAGCAGCCGCCTGACGGCAGGTGCAACCAAAGTCCGATGAAAGGAGTTGCCTTCTGCACCAATGTTGTCGTCCCAGAAACCAGCCTTCCGGTCCCAAATCGCTTGCGATGATTGATCGACTTCAACGCTATCGTCTTTCATTCCGGCTCCTGACTTCCATTGAAAATTGAGAATATTGGACTCGATCACAGCCAATCACAAAGTTGGAAATCGATATTTTCGGCATCCATTGACTGGAGGCAATGCATTTGGCGAGACGACAAAATCGAGAGGATAGGGAAAGACTGGATGACCTCGGCCTATTGTGTTGCTGAGGGAGGTTGGAATCTCGAAGTCTGGTGTGAGCCCTTATGAACCTTGATGGATTGGTAGACGCAAATCGCAATTCAGGACATAGCTCAGGGCCTGCCTACCGTCATAGAATCGCGATGCCAGGCTGGAATTTAGCGGATTCATCACAACGTCGATGACCGCCTGAAACCCGACCGCCTGAAACCCGACCGCCCGAAACCCGACCACCTGAAACCCAACCGCCTGAAACCCGACAATCCCAAGGCACAGTGCAGGCCATAGGGCCTGCCCACAAATCACAGCGGGCAGGATGCCCGCGTACCAGTCACGGCTTCAGCGTTCCGCACCAAACTGCTCACCGCTCACCGCTCACCGCTGACCGCCGCCACCAGCCGCTCGGGGAAACCTCGCTCCAACGAGTCGATCGCCATCTGCCCAAGCTCGTTGAGGTCTTCCAGACACCCATGGGCGAACCACTGGCGCATGGTTGCTCGAACAACACCCATCACGGCGCCGGCAGCAACGGCAGCCCACAGCTCGTTGGGGCGTCCAGGCGCCGAGCGACGGCCAAATGCAGCGGCGATTTCCAGCTCCCAATCCCGGTCGATCTCTGATTCTCGTGCGCGAAGCGCTGCGGAGGAGTTGATCAGCACCTGCTGAGCCAGAATCTTGTCCGAATTCGAGTTGTACTCGGTCGAAAAGACCTTGGTCGCGACCCGCAAAACTTCGAATGGATTGTCGGCATCGCCATACATCTGAAGGAAGCCACGAAAGGCCTCCAGGCGAGCATCGCGGTTGGGGAAGACAAGGGATTCCTTGTCCTTAAAGTAGCGGAAAAACGTGCGTTTAGAGATTCCAGCTTCGGCGCAGATATCCTCGAGGGTGGTTTGATCGAAGCCCTTCTCACGAAAGAGAACGTGCGCCACATCGAGCGCGTTGGCTCGGGCCATGGCCCTTTTTTGCTCGCGCAGTCCAAGTTCCGAGGATTCCAAAATTCGCTCCTTTTGTAGTTCAAGGCTGGCAATCCTGCCGTCGAACTGGTAGATCCCCGCGACTCGGAAATGCCACTGGGTGGCACTTTCTTAGTTTCACCGGAAGGCAAACGCAAGCTAAGCCGTGGATCTCTTCATGAACGAAAGTGCAGTTTCGAATGTCGGCGCATCCTTTGATGCCCTCTGTTATTTGACCGTCGAGCCTTCTTTTCAGGCCGATGCACTTTCGATTGCGGCCCAGAATTTCCGCAACCCTGTCTTTGTGATCCAGTCCCCGACCACAGGCGCAATTGGCGTGGCATTTGAAGGCGTTAACCTTCAGCCCGTCGCCGGATCGGCTCAGTACAAGATGTTGGGTTGGTTGCCTGCGCTCTATCCCGAGTGGCTGGGCGACCGCACGTTTAATGAAGTCCACGGAACACGATTCCCTTACGTGACGGGCGCCATGGCCAACGGCATCGCGACCACACGCATCGTGATCGAGATGTCCCGCAACGGCTTTTTAGGATTTTTTGGCGCTGCTGGCCTGAACGTCGATCAGATCGAAAAAGCCGTTCTGGAGCTTAAAGCCCAGCTTGGCGACGCCACCCCCTGGGGCTGCAACCTGATTCACTCACCGAGTGAACCCACGGTTGAAGCGGCCACAGCAGACCTCTACATCCGCGAAGGCGTGAGACGTGTCGAAGCCGCAGCATTCATGAGCCTCACACCGTCGATCGTGCGCTACGCGATCACCGGCCTTGGTCTGGACGCAGCGGGAAATATCACGCGTAAAAATCAGGTCTTCGCCAAAATTTCGCGTGCTGAAGTCGCTCGTAAATTCCTTGAGCCGGCTCCCCGAAATATCGTCCAAAGGCTTCTGGACGGCGGCCTGATCACCGCACAGGAAGCCGAGCTTTCTGCACATGTGGCGATCGCCGAAGACATCATTGTCGAGTCAGATTCCGGCGGACACACAGATAACCGTCCGCTGACGGTGTTGTTCCCGATCATCATGCAGCTGCGCGACCAAATCGCTCAGGAACAAGGTTATCGCCGGGCCATCCGAATTGGTGCTGCTGGCGGAATCGGTGTTCCCTCGGCCGCGGCCGCTGCGTTTGCGATGGGCGCAGCCTTTGTGCTTACAGGCACTGTGAATCAGGCCTGCGTCGAATCCGGCCTTGATGCCAGCGGCAAAGACATGTTGGCCAAAGCCGATATGGCCGATGTCATGATGGCACCAGCTGCTGACATGTTCGAAATGGGCGTGGACGTGCAGGTTCTGAAACGCGGAACGATGTTCGCGTCACGGGCCCGCAAGCTTTACGACCTCTACCGCACCTACCCTTCGCTTGACGCGATCCCAGCCGATCAGCGCGAGCAAACCGAATCCAAGATTCTACGCCAGACCTTTCGCGAAGCGTGGCAAGCCACCCGCGACTACTGGATTGCGCGCGACCCACACGAGGTTGAGCGCGCAGAATCTGACCCGAAACACCAGATGGCCCTCGTTTTCAGGGCATATCTGGGACAGTCCAGCCGTTGGGCCATCAACGGCATGAATGACCGCGCTTCAGATTTCCAGATCTGGTGCGGCCCCGCCATGGGCGCGTTTAACACGTGGACTCAGGGCACCTTCCTTGAACAGCCTGAGAACCGCACAGTGGTTCAGGTTGCCAGGAATTTGATGGAAGGCGCAGGTGTAGCAACCCGTGCCCAACAACTTAGAACATTTGGGGCTCCGGTCCCCACGCAAGCATTTGAGTTCAAACCACGGCCGCTCACCTGAGCAGCCCTATTTCGCGACGAGTGTCATGGTAGATCGACAACTGAGCAAACGTCCCCCAATCGCAGTAGTTGGTGTTTCCGCCCTTTTCCCCGGCTCGAGCGATGCTCAGGGGTTCTGGCGAGACATCTTGTCGGCCAAGGACCTCCTGACGACTGTTCCGGAGAGCCACTGGTTGGTCGAGGATTTCTACGATCCCGACCCGACCGCTCCAGACAAGACCTATGCGAACCGCGGTGGATTCCTTGACAAAGTCGACTTTGACGCCATCGGTTGGGGCATCCCACCAAGCATCATCCCAGCGACCGACACCTCGCAGCTGCTCGCTTTGATCGTGGCCGAACAAGTGCTTCGTGATGCCGCTGGCGACCAGTTCGACAACATGGATCGCTCGCGAATCTCGTGCATTTTGGGTGTAACCTCGGCTCAAGAACTCCTTGCCACGATGGTTTCTCGCCTTCAGCGCCCGATCTGGGTGAAGTCGTTGCGCGAACACGGCGTGCCCGAGGACGAAGTCCAGCAGATTTGCCAGCGAATCGGCGACCACTACCAGCCATGGCAAGAGTCCAGCTTCCCAGGCCTTCTGGGCAACGTGGTGGCAGGACGAATCGCCAACCGGCTTGATCTTGGCGGCACCAACTGCGTGACCGACGCTGCTTGTGCCTCGACGTTCTCGGCGGTGCAGATGGCCGTCCAAGAACTCTACCTTGGCGATTCGGACATGGTGATTGCAGGCGGTGTCGACACGCTCAACGACATCTTCATGTACATGTGTTTCAGCAAGACGCCTGCGCTCAGCCCAAGCGGCGATTGCCGGCCGTTTTCGGACAAAGCCGACGGAACCATGCTCGGCGAAGGCCTGGGCATGGTCGCTCTGAAACGACTCGACGACGCAGAACGCGACGGAGACCGCATTTACGCTGTACTTCGTGGCATTGGCGCAAGTTCAGATGGCCGCTCAAAGAGCGTCTACGCTCCGGTTTCGGAAGGTCAGGCCAACGCCCTCACGCGGGCCTACCAGCACGCTGGTTATTCGCCAGAAAGCGTTGAATTGGTTGAAGCACACGGCACCGGCACCAAGGCCGGCGATGTCGCAGAATTCAATGGTCTGAAGATGGTCTTTAAGAAAGAAGAAGACCATAAACAATGGTGTGCGATTGGTTCAGTGAAGTCACAAATTGGCCACACCAAGGCAGCGGCAGGCGCTGCGGGCTTGTTCAAGGCCGTGATGGCGTTGCACCATAAAGTGCTTCCGCCAACCGCCAAAGTCGACAAACTCAACGACAAACTCGAAATCACCGAATCGGCGTTCTATGTGAACACACAGGCTCGCCCTTGGATCCGTGGCAGCAACCATCCGCGCCGCGCCAGCGTTTCGGCGTTTGGTTTTGGAGGTTCGAACTTCCACGTCACGCTCGAAGAATTCACCGGTGCGAACCGCCAAAAACGTCAGCGCACCTTGCCTGTCGAGCTTTTCACGTTGAGTGCGGCCGACGGCGCAGCCTTGGCCAAATCGGCTTTGGAGCTCAGCGCACGTACCAAGACCTTGTCGAGCCTTGAACGGATCGCATGGGATTCTCAGCAGAGTTTTGACACGTCCGCCCCTGTTCGATTGGCTCTTGTGGCCGCCGACAAAGCGGACCTGACCAAAAAGCTTGAGCGCGCAGCGGGCATGCTCCAGAAAAACCCAACCGCCGGTTTTGAGACTCCAGACGGAACCGTCGTCAGCTTCACCAAGATTGAAGGCGACGCGGCATTCATGTTCCCAGGCCAAGGCAGCCAGTACGTCAACATGGGTGCTGACCTCGCGATGGCATTCGACCGTGCGATTGCCCCATGGGACGCCTCGGCCGATATGGATTTTGGTGGAAAACACCTGCACGAACTCGTGTTCCCGATTCCGCGCTTCTCGGACGAAGCACGTGAAGCCGACGAGAACGCCCTTCGTGCCACAGAGTGGGCACAGCCCGGGATTGGCTGCACCAGCCTTTCCGCACTGCAGATGATGAACGCACTTGGCGTTAAGCCAGCGGCTTTTGCGGGACACAGCTTCGGCGAAGTCACCGCCTTGCATGCAGCCGGCGTTTTATCAGAACAAGACATGCTTCGCGTCGCACGTAAGCGCGGCGAGTTGATGGCTGCTGCAGCAGAGGTGCCCGGCGCCATGACGGCGGTGTCTGCGACGATCGACATCGTCGAGTCCGTTTTGAAAGACCTCAACGATCCAAATGTCGTCGTGGCCAATCATAACGCTCCCGACCAAGTCGTGATTTCAGGCACCGTCGAGGGCGTCAAATCCGCAGAAGCGCAGTTCACTGCGCGCGGCGTCACCTTCAAACACCTGGCCGTTTCGACCGCCTTCCATTCGCCCGTCGTATCGGCGAGCGTCAAGCCGTTCAGCGCGTTCCTCGACGATGTCGCGTTCAAGAAAGCCAATCTGCCCGTGTGGTCCGGCGAGTCCGCCGCAGCCTACGAGGCCGACGCCAAGGCCATGCGTGACCGCCTGGGCCGCCAGATCGCGAACCCAGTTCGTTTCGTACAGCTCGTCGAAAGCATGTACGCCGCGGGCGTTCGTGTGTTCATCGAAGTTGGTCCTGGTTCGGTTTTGACCAAACTTGCTGGCCAGATTCTGGGCGACCGCCCACATGTTGCCGTATCGACCGACCGACGCAGCAAAAACGGCGTCGAGTCGTTCTTCCGCGCCCTGGCATCGCTTTCGGCAGCCGGCGTTAAACTGGACTTCGACGCGATTTGGGAAGGCTACGGCGAGCCCGTCGACGTTGCGACGTTGCCCAAGCCAAAATTGGCGATTGGCATCAATGGTGCCAACCACGACAAAGCCTACCCACCAGAAGGTGGTGCAGCGGCGTTGCCTAAACCAAACCCTCCACGCCCTGCGATCGCTGCGGCGCCTGCAATTGCTGCCGCACCTGCAGCAGCACCGAAGACTGCGAGCGTGAGCGCTCCAGCCGCCCGTGCGCCGATGGCTGCACAGGCCCCGGCTCAAGCTCAAGCCCCGATGCAGGCTCAGCCCGCGCAGCCTGTGCAACAGCCTTTGCAGGGTCAAACATTTGCCCCGCAAGCCATGCAATCGGCGAATCACTCACCCGAGTGGCTCGCGACGTGGCAGGAAGCTCAGAAGCAGAACGCGATGGCCTTGATGGCTTTCCAGCACGCGATGTCACAATCGCAGTCGAGCTTCATGCAGACCATCCAGTCCAGCTTTGCAGCTCTTGGTGGAACTCAGCCAAACGGCTTTGCGCCTCAGCCTCAGCCGTTTGCGCAGGCTCCTCAGCAATTTGCTCAGCCTCAGCAGCAATTCGCTCCACCAGCAGCGCCACAGCAATTTGCAATTCCGCAGACTGCCTCCGTGATCCCGACTTCGGTTGGCTCGCACGCTGCGGCTCCAATGGCGGCCGTGATTCCATCTGCAAACGCCCCCGTGGGGGACGTGAATGCGGCCATGCTGCAGACGGTGGCCGAAAAAACCGGCTACCCGATGGAGATGCTCGACATCACGATGGACCTCGAAAACGATCTCGGTGTCGATTCGATCAAACGCGTCGAAATCTTGGCAGCTGTTCAAGAACGCGATCCAGGCCTGCCAGCCGTGGAATCCACTA
>JBFFMO010000115.1:0-8829 GCA_041554035.1 Allomicrovenator sp.
TTGCGTCTGAGGACCAAGAAACACGCCATGAGGACGAACTCCCTCTGGAATCCACAGACCCCTTTGAAGGGCTTTTGGATCTGCCGGCCGGGACGACGCTCGAAGAAGAGAGCGCGCTGAGCAAAACGCCAGTGCCGACCTTGCGAGAGCAGGGATTTGTTTTCTCGGACACAGCCCAGTCCACAACCTCGACCACCGCGGCCCTGATTGCCCTAACGGCCGGAATTCCGATTCACGGCATCGGCCATTATTGGATCGATGACTCGCGCACAAGCACAGCCCTCTTGGCCAGCGAGGGCGTCGCACTCGGCCTTATGGGCGCTTCGGCTTTGGCAGCCTACGCCGATGGTGGCGCGTCGAGCATCACGGGCATCGCGGCGCCCATCTTCCAGCTCGGATTCAGCGGCTTCATTCTTTCGTACCTTTTGGATGTGGTTGGAACTCTTCAGGGCAATCAACTCTTGCCGCCCTCCAATACCTTGAACCAGCGCGGCTTCTTCGCAGAAGTCGCGTACGGCTTTGTGACGTCCACCCAGGCGTCATCACGTCACGTGATTCGAGCTCGTGGGGGCGTCGACTTCGATGTGGGCCATGTCGCGGTTGAGACCACACAGAACCTCCTGCTCGGAGCTGCAGAGTATCGAGCTTTCATTGGGACGCGTCTCTTTCGAGTCCGCCCTCAGACCTTCCTTACGATGGATGTCGTTGGGGACTACTACCAGTTCAGCGAAACAGGCGCCTTCGATCGGATTGGCGCCGAAGCGCGTTTGGGCGGCAGTCTCGATCTGGGCGCGTTTTTTAGCCAATTTAATCAGGTGGCCGTAGGCATGTGGTTTGGCGCCGGACGGCAATTCTACTCGTTTGGCAACGGTTTTGACTCGCACACGGACTTCCTGTCCCACCAGACCTTCTTCCATCTGAATCTGACCAAGAAGCTGAACATGCGGCTGGCTCATGGCAGCCATCCAGCCTCGATCGTTCCGTCCTTGAGCCGACTTTTCGGCGTGACGGATTTGGAATTCGTCTACGCGACGACCTTCGGTTTTCTGAAGTTTCGTACGGAGTTAGGAGATGGCGCCGCGTTCTGGCTGGGCGGAGACGTACGCTTCTAGGCTCTAATTATCTTCCATCGAAAACGTGTGCGTCAGGCGCAACTTGTAATCGACCGCGACGCAGTCTTTTTGCGCCGGCTTGAACGTCCATGCCTTGAACGCTTCAGCGGCTGATTCGTCGAGCCCGTATCCAACCGATGTTACGACCTTGACGTCGGTAACGCGGCCCTGAGCCGAGATCGAGACCAGGGCGACCACGTTGCCCTCAATCTGACGACGACGTGCCTCGGCCGGATAAACGCCCTTCACCTTCTTGATGGCTTCTGGCTTCACAAACGCACATTTCTTGGGTGCCACACTTTTTGGAGCAGGGTCGCCATACCCCTCACCCGTGCCGCCCTCGGCCGTCTTGATATTTCCGAATCGCTTGGGATCCACGTACTTGTTTGTGACTTTTCCGGTCGTGATTCCTGTCCCAACCTTGATCGCCATGCCCCCAGATTCCGAGGTCGATTCCAAGGTTAGCCCTTCAAGGTTCACCGGGTCCATCGCTTCGGTCGCCTTTGCAGGAGCATCCTCGGGAGGCGGCTCGGCAGCAGGCTCGGGCTTGGGTTCTGGTTTCACAACCTCCGGCTCGGGTTCAGGCTCGGGCTCAGGCTCAGGTTCTTCCTCAACCGCTGGTTCGGGCTCAGGCTCAGGCTCAGGCTCAGGTTCAGGCTCAGGCTCAGGGATGTCCTCGAATTGATCGACCACTTCCATTTCGACCACATCCGACTTCGTCTCTTGATGCTCGGTCTGAAGAAGCGGTGCCACGGTCACCAGGACAAAGCCGGCAATGATATGCACGCCGATCGCAGCCATACCGCCCCCCAACCACATCGCTAAGCGTTGCTGTGGATTCTGGGGCTCTTCCAGAAGCGGATCGTGGATCTTCATGCCGCTGATTTTGGGACGATTATCCTTCACTTCACGCTCGCCTTGCGATCGATATTGAGGGCGAATTTGTCGACACCGTTCAACTTGATGGTGTCGATCAAATCGACCACTTTTTCGTAAGGCACGGCCTTATCGGCCGCGATAATCGCGCGCACTTCGGCGTCCTTGGCTTTTTCCGCCTTCGCGGCCGCGCCGATCTTTTCCAGCGTCGTGATCTCGCCGTTCATCGCAAAGGTTCCGTCAGCGGTTATCTGCAGCACCAGAGTCGTCGACGGCTTGGATTCGCCGGTCGCGGCTTTGGGCAGATTCACTTCAATCTGAGCTTTAACGATGTAGCTGGTGGTCACCATGAAAATGATGAGCAAAACCAGCGTGACGTCCACAAGCGGCGTGACATTGATCCCCGCGATGACGTCGTCATCGTCGGAACTAAATCCCGCCATCCTTGCCTCCGTCGCCGCGTCGTAGGTGCGAAATCAGGCTGCGCCCCAGAAGTTCTGTTTGGCTCACCGAGACTTTGATTTGGCCCTTAAAGAAGTTGTAGGCCATGACCGCTGGGATCGCGACGAGGATGCCTACTCCCGTGGCAATCAAGGCCTCGGCGATGGCGGCCATCACGAGATTGGCGCCTTCCTCGGTTCCCGCTGCCAGAGAGTCGAAGGCATTGATGATGCCGATAACCGTTCCGAAGAGCCCGATGAACGGCGCGTTGCTGCCCACGGTCGCCAGGAATGTAAGGCCCTTATCGTAACGCACCTTTTCGGTCGAAAGCGCACCGGCAAGAAGGTCTTCGACGCCTTCGGCACCGCGTTCATGATGCATCATCGCAAAAAGAACGCATTTGGCTTCCATCGAGTCGTTATCTGCGAGCAAACCAGCGGCTTTTTCGTAGTCCTGCTCATCAAAAGCGCTGTTGAGCTTGGTTCGCAACTCCTGCATCGGCAAACGCCGAGTCCGCAGAAAAAGGAATTTCTGAATCATAATGAAAATGCACGCGAAGCTCAGCAGCACGAGGATCCAAAGGACCCATTCGGCACCGACGCGCGTGAATTGCAGGAGGAAATTTGTCAGCATGAAATACTCAACACGTCAGAAAACAAACCAATATCACCTAAGATGCACGACAGGTCGGATCGTCGCATCGAATTGTTTACGATTTCATGGGAGATGCAGCCGCGACAATCACCCAGACCTCTGGGCCTAGAATCAAGTCCGCTGCAGGATTTACGACCATCCCCTTCCCGCGCTCATCGTAAGAAACAGCGAGGAGGGTCGCATTATGGCGAACCTTCAAGGTTGTCATAACTTCCGCAACAGGTTTGCCAGCGAGATCTTTGGGCAGCCTTTCTTTGAAAAACTGATGCCCGTACCTCGAAGTAAGTAACTCATCGAGCATCGTTGTCATTCCACGATTTCGCACAACCGACCCGATAATATTGCCCACGTACTCGTCGGTAACGATGATTTCTTCAACACCCGCGCGGCGGAGCGAAGTCTCGTTGTCCCGGTTCAAAAGCTGCACCGTCGTGAAAATCGTGTCGTTCATTTTTTCGATCAGCATCGCCGCAAGCACGGTTCTGGCATCACGGTCCTGGCTTGAACGCGCCTCTTTGCTGGCGTCCGCCAGAAGAATGGCCGCACGAGCACGCTCGATTCCGGCTTCTTTGAGCACATCAACGCGCGTGAAGTCGCCGTGAAGCACGAAGGCGCGATGAGCGTGATGTTGGAAGAACGGATGAGAATCGAGGTCTTCCTGTTCGGTGATCACGACTGCATTTCTGTAATGGTTGTCGTGCAAGAGTTCTTCAAGAATCAGCTCGGCCGAACGATTCCATCCGCACACGACACAATGGTCTTTGATTTCGTCGATTTCCATAGGTCTAAACTTCACTTTTCGGAGTGTATCGATCATGACCGCGGACACGGTTCCAGCAAGGATGGCGAACACGGTAAGGCCCGCCATCATCAGCGTCAACGCCACCAGACGCCCGAGGGTGGTTTGAGGAAATGCCCCAATCGGCTCCCCGCTGACCAAGGTCATGGCTGAAAACCAAAACGCCTGTTCGATCGTCGAAAAGTCTGGGTTTTGTGGCCCTTCTGCGACTCGCATCGAAATCGCGCCAATCACCACCGTGACAAAAACGGCGAGGCTGATGAAGACGTACTCGACTTTGAAGAGTGGGTTTCTAAAGAGCCGGCTTTGGCGACTCAAGATGATGCCGACCCGGAATAATCGCAGCAGCCGTAGGATTCTAAATGCACGCAACAACGGCAGAACCGCCAGAATATCGATCCAGTAGCGTCGCAAGAATCTGGATTTCCGAGGTTCTGCAATGAATCTGAGAACCAGCTCCACGACGAACACGCCCGTGAGAACGTCATTGATGATGATAATGATATCCCGCGCCTTGCTTCCCGATCCCGCCAGAGCGAACTCGGCGAGGATCAAGAACACGGAGACCAGAATCAGGAACGCGACCGCGTACTCTGTCGATGTGTTGTTGATGAATCGATCAACGCGATCACGCGGCGTCATGGACATCGTTCCCTTATTGGGCTTGGGCGGTTATCGTGCGCGCAGACTGCCCCACTCATGAGGCACTGACAAGGTAACGGTACATGGCACACAAAGAAGTCGACCATAATTTGTCTGTGACGATCGGCGTTTTCGTCGCACTCGTCCTTGGTGCGGCCCTCTTCTACAATTTTGTCTCAAAGGCCGAAGAGCTCGTGGTGGTCACAGATCAGTCGTTCAACTTTGGAAAGCTGGAGATTCAAAGCGACAAGCTCGACCGTGAACGTACGTCGATGCAAGCCAAAGTCTCGGCTGACAACGCCCAACTCGTGACCGACCTGCAGGTGGCCGTGCGAGCGGCCAATCTGGCCCAGCTGGGAGGCTCAAAGATGAGTAATCCTCAGCACGAGATCGCGGTGCAATTTGCCGCCGACGAAGCCGCAGTGGCCATACCGGACGGTTATAAAAACTTTGTTTCGCTGGGCGATGACCTCTTTCACGAGTGCCTCACCGCATTTGCCGGCGTCCAGAGCGCGCTGGCAAGCGCTTCGGTCACGTTCGACGCCCTGAGCACCAGCGTGCAGCCAGGGTTTGAAGTCTATGCCGAGACCTGTGGCAACGCGCTGCCTATGCTCAAACAAGTGGGCATCGTGGATGAAAAAGGCCAGTGGATCGATCCCGACAGCGGTCCCTACATGCTCGAGCTCCTGAATCGCCTGCGTTTCGCCAACATTATCAACCTGCGAAAGAAGCCGACCTTGTCGCTGGGCGACTACGAACGAGATATTCTGTACCGGTGGAGAGTCACGAATCCGGCCATTCCAGTGCTTGATCGCATGAAATACATCGACGCAGCCGAAATCGAGGTCAAAGGGTTCCCGGCCAACGAGATGCGCGGCAAGCTGTATTTCCAGGCCGGAGACTTTGCTAAGGCCGCAGCTTCATACGAGATTGCCTGCTCTAAACATCCGGCAGACATGCAGTTGAAGAAGTACTGCGCCTTCCTGGACAACAAAATTGGCACGACCGTGGCGGCCCACTGACACGTTTGTCTTGACACAGGTTCTGGCGTCATTTATTTACACGGCCCCTGACGCAAAAGGCGTCAAATATGGGGCTGTAGCTCAGCTGGTAGAGCGCTTGACTGGCAGTCAAGAGGTCCGGGGTTCGACTCCCCGTAGCTCCACTCAAAATTACGGGCACTTAGCAGAAATGCTGAGTGCCCGTTTTTCGTTTGAGTCCGCTATGAGTTTGATGATGCGTAAAGTCATCGCGTGGTTGTGTCGATCGGACGCCATTAAGAGTACAGCGTCAGCGCAACCCAAACTCAGTAGCCAATAATGCTTGTGCATGAGGGTTATCCAACTCGATCACGAGCGCTGCCTCAGCGACCATTTGGTATGCCTCCTCTTGCGCTGTCGTTTGTTCATCTGTGTTCCAGTTCCATAGCGCAATCGGATTAAAGCCCTCGATATCGTTAGCGGCTTGGTCAAATGCGAACCTTGCGCTCTGTGCTTGACGCCAGTCTCCGCCACTGCCTTTTCCGATAGTCACCACATTCATCACATGATTGCGACCATTCTTAAAATGAAAGTCGAAATGTGCCATAGAACTCGGACCCTTAATCACATAATCCGCCACGACTTTGTCACCAACACCAAGCTCATCGAAAAGCTGCAATGCTCTGTCCTTAGGACCAATGGTCCGAGGCTTGGAAAAATCCCCAACAAAACGGTCAAAAAGCTCCGCCGTAAACTCCAGAAGCGGCTTTTGGTCTGATCGTAAGACTTCCCCACCCACCTCTACACTGTAATTACCGCCAGCTTGGAATCGTGAAAGGCCGACATCACCATGTACAACGGCATTTCGAAAAAACTTCACCCATGCTCGATAATTACGGACTGATGTGACGACTGACTTTGCCATCCGTGCATCAATCTCGAGATCGAGAGGATTCGGTTCGCTTTGACCAAGAAATTGCCAAACCACCTCGGTTCCATCAAATGCAATGATCCCCACATTACGTGGTTCCCGTCGGAATAGGTCAGGCACGTATTTTACCACATACCACTTCATATCAATCCCCAGTCATCGATCAGCGTGAAAGCGCTTCTGTCGCCGAACAACCAATCCTTAAGCTTAGAACAACGATGTCGAATAAATCGTTCCACGATATCACTTTCATCGTCCGTTAAGAGTCCATATGCCACAAGTCGTTCGGTATGTGATGAGAAAGCCACATGGTCCAGCCGCAAAAAACGCTCGAACCAAAATTCAAAATATGACGGGCTAGTGATGTGGGCGGCCAATGGCATTAGGTGAAGATCGATTCTCCCCCGGCTTCTAAGCAGAACATTTACGTCACCAAATGCACCAAACAGTGCCTCGGAGTGATCGAACAATATCGTCTCCAATCCAGCCTCTGGTTGGAAGGCCAAGTTGTAGACATGTCGGTCGTAGTTTCCGATGACAAGATCGAACAAAAGGGTTCCTGCTGCCAAACGCGGTCGTTGAGCAACAAACTCCTTAAAGTCAATTGGTGGCGGCGTTTCACCATCGATTCCGAAGTAGAGCGACATATAATGAATTACGCCATTATCATCGACCAACAACTCGCCAGGGGGCACTGGTAACCCAACCGCAATTGCCAGTCGATTCGCAAGCAACTCATTGACGACATGCTTTGCCCCACCAAAATGTTCTTTCGCAACACCAGTGACTTCACAAAACTTTGGATCCGTCGTGCCATCAATCACCTCACCAAATCGAAGAACCCGATATGGTGGTGTCAGTCTGCGGCTCATATTGGCTCCTGTCTCACCAAAACCAACCTACATATGTTCACCATGATTCCTTTCAAAAAGTAATGTTTACAAATACAAACGAGTTTTAGTGACGCTTCAATTCTCGACCGACCCACCAAGCCTTTCACCTTCACAGACTTGAGTAAACTTCATCTCAAAATCAAAACCATTGTGCGAACGCAAAAAGCTGCTCAATCCCATCTCGACGGTGTCGGCATTTGTAGGGCATGATTCCGCAACCCAACCCCGTTGTCCGTACATTTAAGGGAAGCACACCGATGAAGTTAGAAGAACTCGAACGCCACCTATGGGGCGCTGCTGACATCCTACGCGGTGCCATTGATGCCGCAGACTTCAAGCACTACATCTTCGGCCTGCTCTTCTACAAACGCCTGTGTGACGTTTGGCAGGAAGAGTACGAGCAGCTCCTCAAAGACTATGACGGCAACAAAGAACTTGCTGGTGACCCCGACGAGCATCGCTTCCATATTCCTGCTGGCAATGCCTGGCTGGATGTCCGGCAGCAGTCCACAAATATCGGTGAAGCGCTGAACATCGCGTTCCACGCCATCGAGGATGCAAACCCACGGTTGAAAGGAGTCTTCCAAGACGTCGACTTCAACAACAAGGAGCGGTTCCCCGATCAGTTGCTCGAACAACTGCTGCAGCATTTCGAGATTTACCCGATGCGAAACGCCGATGTGGACAGCCACATGTTGGGCGATGCTTACGAGTACCTGATTGCCCAGTTTGCTGATTCCGCTGGCAAGAAGGGCGGCGAGTTCTACACGCCAAAACAAGTCGTGAAGCTCATGGTCGAGATCCTACGACCTGAGAACGACATGTCGGTTTATGACCCTGCGTGTGGTGCCGGAGGTATGCTTCTGAGTGCTCATCGCTACATGGAAAATAACAACCTCAACGCGAAGTCGCTTACACTCTTCGGGCAAGAGAAGAACATCAACACCTGGGCCATTTGCAAGATGTCACTCTTTCTGCACGACATCGACGACGCCTTTGTGGAACGCGGCGACACACTGCTGAATCCCAAGCACCTATCCGACGAGGCTGCGAAGTCGATTCGCAAATTCGACCTCGTGCTCGCCAATCCGCCCTTCTCGCTCAAGAATTGGGGCAACAAAGTGTGGCAAGATGGCGACCCTTATGGCCGTGATGTCTATGGATGCCCACCTAAGTCCTATGGCGACCTCGCCTTTGTGCAACACATGATCGCATCGCTGAAGCCAAAAGGACGAATGGCATGTGTTGTTCCGCACGGCGTGCTTTTCCGTGGTGGAGCCGAAGGTAAGATTCGCGAAGGGATCCTGAAGGCGGATCTTATCGAAGCTGTTGTCGGACTTGGTGCCAACTTGTTTTACGGCACCAGCATTCCAGCCGCGATTCTGTTCATTAACAAGAACAAAGCCGCAGATCGCAAAGGCAAGATTTTAATCCTCAACGGCGATAAGGAAATCGTCGAAGGCAAAAATCAAAACTCGCTTTCAAATCAAAATGTCGCAAA
>JBFFMO010000116.1:0-8732 GCA_041554035.1 Allomicrovenator sp.
CCACGTTCTGAGGGAATAAGATTATCATGCCGACCGCATCTAAAATTGAGCAAATTCAATGTCATTGAAGTCTCGCATCAGTCTTAACGTCGCGGTTTTCCTATGCCTCGTAGCAAGTCCTCTTGCTGCCCAAGAGATGGGCGCCACCGTGTCGGGAAGCCTCATTGGCCAGACGGAATGGTTTGTTCCCGTCGGTCTCATGTTTGCCGCCGATCTAGAATGGACGCTGAGGGATCATTTGGTGCTGGGAGGCCACGCGGCTTACTTTGACGCCGGCTCTACCTCTTCGGACCACGCATCGTACGATCGACAGATCTTGTCAGGCTATGCCGCTGGACCTCAGGCCCGCTACCGATTCCGACCAGGCATGACCATCGACCCCTACCTGAGCGGCCGCCTTTTGCTGATGTACGGCGCCCGCGGCTACCGGTACGAAAGGACGGAGCACCTGACGCTTGCACCAGGCCTTGGCGCCGGAGTGGATTTTTGGGTGGGTCGATTCAGGGCCGGAGTCTTTTACGAAGCCGACTTGCCCTTATCCTCGTTCGACGACTTCGGGGGCATTTTGTACACGCTCTATTTCCCCGGTGTGCGACTCGGAATTGCTTTTTAGGCAGCCATCTAGCGCACCGAAAGTAGGCGAACTTCCAGCTTTTTCATGTCGTCGCGAATTCGGGCGGCGGCCTCGAAGTTCAGATTATCCGCGGCATCGCGCATCTTCTGCCGCAGGCTCGCCATTTCTTTTTCGATGTCCGTAGCCGTCGCGTCTTCGAAATCAAAGACCACTCCAGAGCCGGATTCGTATTCTTCCTCGTCCTCGGGAACATGGCTCTCGAGGTCGTGGATCTTCTTGATGATCGTCTTGGGCGTGATGTCGTGTTCGATATTATAGGCGTGTTGAATCTCGCGGCGTCGGTTGGTCTCTTCGATCGCGTATTTGATCGAATCCGTGATCTTATCCGCGTACAAAATCACCATGCCATCGGAGTTTCGCGCCGCTCGCCCGATCGTCTGAATCAGCGACCGTGCCGATCTCAAAAAACCTTCTTTGTCTGCGTCCAAAATGCCGACCAACGACACCTCTGGGATGTCGATGCCTTCGCGCAGCAGGTTGATACCAATCAGCACGTCGAACACACCTTTACGCAGGTCTCGAATAATATTCATGCGCTCGATCGTGTCGATATCGCTGTGAAGGTATCGCGTCTTGATGCCGAGTTCGGTCAGGTATTCGGTCAAATCCTGGGACATCACCTTGGTCAGCGTGGTCACCAGGACGCGCTCGTTTCTTTCGACGCGCAGACGGATTTCGCCATAAAGGTCATCGACCTGTTCCACCGCGGGGCGGATTTCGATCCGTGGATCCAAGAGTCCAGTAGGTCGAATGATCTGTTCGACCACCACGCCCTCGGTTTGCTCCAATTCGAAATTACCGGGAGTCGCGGAAACATAAATTAATCTTCCGACACGCTCCTGCCATTCCTCGAATTTTAATGGGCGATTATCGAGCGCGCTGGGCAGGCGGAAACCGTGTCCGACCAACGTTTCTTTACGTGCACGGTCTCCACGAAACATGCCGCCAATCTGTGGAATCGTGACGTGTGATTCGTCGACGATGACCAAATAATCTTTGGGAAAATAGTCCAGAAGACAGGGCGGTGGTTCACCCGGTTTTCGACCCGAAAAATGCCGCGAATAATTTTCGATGCCGCTGCACGAACCCTGCGTGACGATATTTTCGAGGTCGAATTGGCATCGTTGTTCCAACCGTTGAGCTTCGACCAATTGGTTGTTGGCGATCAATTCTTCAAGGCGTTCACGTAATTCAATGCGAATGCCATCGATCGCGGCCTTTTTGCGCTCTGGCGTCACGACGTGGTGGGAGTTTGGATAGATCGCGATCTTGGGCAATTCCTCGAGGCGTTTCCCGCGAAGAGGGTCGATCTGCCAGATGGATTCGACCTCATCCCCAAAAAACTCGACCCGAATTCCGATCTCGCTTTCGTACGCGGGGAAGATCTCGACGATATCACCGCGAACCCGAAAAGTACCTCGATGGAAGTCGCGATCGTTGCGCTCGTATTGGGCGTCGATGAGTTTTCGAAGCAGGCCATTTCGCTCGATCTTCATCCCTTTTTCGAGCCAAACCAGCATGTTGTAATAAGCTTCGGATGAGCCGATGCCATAGATGCACGACACGCTGGCCACGATAATGACGTCGTCACGACTCAGCAGCGAAGACGTCGCACGATGGCGCAGAAGGTCGATTCGGTCGTTAATCGCCGAGTCTTTTTCGATAAAAGTGTTCGTCGAGGGGATGAACGCTTCGGGCTGATAATAATCGTAATACGAGACAAAATACTCGACCGCATTATGCGGGAAAAACTCCGTGAACTCATTGAAGAGCTGAGCCGCGAGCGTCTTGTTGGGCGCCATAACAAGCGTGGGCCGGCCAATTTCCTGGATCACATTGGCGATCGTGTACGTCTTGCCGGTCCCCGTCGCGCCCAGGAGCGTTTGACAAGGTTCCCCCTCTTTGAGGCCCTTGAGCAACTCCGCAATGGCGCGCGGTTGATCGCCCTTGGGGGAGAACGGAGATTCAAGTCTGAATGGAGAGTCAGCCATTATTACGTCTCGTTGGAACGCAGGTGGAAACGGATGTTCAGTATCATTTTATGCCCAGAATCTCAATGCCGCGATGATATGGAGTCAACGATATTCCGTGATTGGTCCGCGAGGCTCCTGCCTGGCATTGCGACTTGCGATGGCTCCCCGGGCAGGTCGTGGAAACGAGCACGGAGTCTTGGGTATTCCTGAGTAAAACCTGAACGGGGAATGTGGTATTTTGCGAAAATTAAGACGTGTTTTTAGCCTCAGGCGCCCATGCTCTACTTCACAGCTCTTCTCGTAGCGGTCCTATATTTCGTGGTCTTTCTTGGCCCACCCCTGTGGGCTCGGGCTACCACGGAGGAAACCCTGCGTGATTGGGCGAAGGGTCGTGGTTTAGAGATCATCAGCATCAACATATCGAGTTTGGGCGGGCGTCCGCCATTTCAAAGGCGCGGCTTCAATGAGCATCTTCCTTGGTTCCCCGGTCGCGCCCAGGTCAAGATCCGTCGTCAAGGCGAGGAATCCGAAGGTCGTTTGGTCTGGGATGTGGCCATGTACTCGATCAGCAATATCGAGTTCACACCCTCGCGTGTGATTCTGCCCGATCAGCCAGCAGTCTCGGGACTCCTCACCGGTGATGCCTCCGAAGCCGAGATACTGACGGAGGTGAATCGTCGACTGGACAGCATCACGGGCCAGCCCAATTGGATGGAACCGTACGATTTGGACGGCTCGGGTCATGTCGACGAAGAAGAATGGTCGATTCTCCGCGGAAGCATCATGGCGGAAGTTCGTGGTGAACTGGGCGATTCGGGTGTTCAGGCGGTCTCGAAGCCGGTTCAAGGCGATGACGAGGCATCACTCCCAATGCCGATGAAACAGGACGACGACGAAGAAGAAGTCCTTTGGTGAGAGGTTGTCATGGATTATTTGATTTGGATTTTCATTATGGTGACGTTGCCCCTTGTCATCGCCAACTACGTTCGGGTGCATAATAATGTCGAGGATGAACTCAGAAAATGGGCGAGGAGCAGCGAATTTCGGGTGATTTTATTTGAGCTGACCTCCGAAAAATACAACAGCTTATTCGGCGAAGCACAGGTTCTTTTTCGTGACTCCGCCGACCGCGAGATACCGGGCCGATTGACTTGGAAATATGGAAATTTTGGTCCGATGAATATTGAGTTTTTCCCGGCTCGTTCCATCTCAAACGCCGAACGTCGCGCTCACACGCCCGACGCAAATTTGGAGGAAGAGCGACTGGCCACGCTCTATATCGACGATGATAGCGAGGCTCAGATCTTGAACGAAGTGAATCGGCGTCTCGACAGCATCACAAGCCGGCCGAACTGGATGGAGCCTTACGATTTGGACGGTTCGGGCCATGTTGACGAAGAGGAATGGTCGGTCCTGCGTGGAAATATCATGGCTGAAGTCCGTGGTGAACTTGGCGATTCAGGTGTTCGCGCCGTTCTCACTCCAGCTCAGGGCGTAGACGGGGTGCACAAGCTTCCCGCCCCGCTAGTGCAGGACGACGACGAAGAAGAAAACCTTTGGTGAGAGGCTCGGATGTTCTGGTTATTCGTTTTTATTGTGGTGGTGGCAGGTATCGCCAACCATTTTCGCGTTCGCGCCAACGTAGAATCGAGTCTGCGAACTTGGGCCCAGGAAAGTGGTTATTTGGTGATCTCACTTGAGGTCACCCAACATGCCGTCACAACCCGACACCGAATTACCCCGGGCGCAGCGCAAGTGGTTTTGATACGTCGCGGTCTCGATATTGAGGTTCCCGGTCGCTTATCTTGGACCAGTGGGCTCTTTGACATCGGGTCGATCGAGTTCCATCCATCTCGCGCCATTTCCAGTGCTGAACGCCGTTCGCACAGCTTGGATGCGGATTTAGACGAAGACCGCCTGTCTACCCTCTACATCGAAGATGATAGCGAGGCGCAGGTCTTGAACGAAGTGAATCGGCGATTGGACAGCATCACAAGCCAGCCGAACTGGATGGAACCCTACGATTTGGACGGATCCGGCCATGTGGACGAAGAAGAGTGGTCCATTCTACGCGGGAATATCATGGCTGAAGTCCGCGGTGAACTTGGCGATCCACGTGTTCGCGCCGTTCTCACTCCTGCTCAGGGTGTTGACGCGGTGCACAAGCTCCCCGTCCCTGTCGTGCAGGACGACGATGAAGAAGAAACACTCTGGTGAGAGGCTAAGATGTTATGGTTACTAGTTATTATTATAGTGGTGGCGGCGCTCGCCAACGATTTTCACGTTCGGGCCAACGTAGAATCGAGTCTTAGAACGTGGGCCGAGGAAAGTGGTTTTTCGGTGATTTCGCTAGAGGTGACCCAACATGCTTCCAGGACCCGGTCCCACCGTATCATCCCAGGTGGAGCACAAGTGGTTCTGATGCGTCCTGATCTCGATGTCGAGATTCCAGGGCACTTGTCTTGGAATTCGGGGCTCTTTGAGATTGGATCGATCCAGTTCCATCCATCTCGCGCCATTTCCAGTATTGAACGCCGATCTTATAGTTTGGGCGCGGATTTGGATGAAGACAGCGTGTCTACCGTCTACATCGAAGATGACAATGAGGCGCAGGTCTTGAACGAAGTGAATCGACGATTGGACAGCATCACCAGCCAGCCGAACTGGATGGAACCCTACGATTTGGACGGGTCGGGCCATATCGACGAAGAGGAATGGTCGATCCTGCGCGGAAATATCATGGACCAGGTGCGTGGCGAACTTGGTGAACCCGGGGTTCGTTCCGTGATGACGCCCGCGCAGGGCGTCGACGCGGTGCAGAAACTGCCTGCTCCCGTCGTGCAAGAAGACGATGAAGAAGACGTTCTCTGGTAATGTTGTGAATGATGTTTACTTTGTGAATGATGTTTACTAATCTGTGTGCAGAGGAGGTAAACATGTTTCATATTCTTGCGTTTTTCATCGGGGCCATGGTCTGGACGATTTCCGAATACACGTTGCATCGTGGCTGGGGTCATAAGGGCGGTGCCAAGAACGCGTTTTCGGTCGAGCATCTGCATCATCATGCGGACACGATGTACTTTGCGCCGGCATGGAAAAAGGGCCTGGCCGCCGTCGCGATTGTGTCGCTGTTGGCGCCTCCTCTCTACCTTTGGCTCGGGACGGTCGGCATCGCGGCCTCTGTGGGATTTGTGGTCATGTATTTGACCTACGAATTCATCCATAAACGCCTGCATACACACCCACCCAAAACCCGCTACGGCGTTTGGGCCCGCAAACATCACCTCTACCACCACTTTTCGAGGCCGCAACTCAACCACGGTGTGACCTCACCGGTCTGGGATTTTGCTTTTAAAACGCTGGAAGTACCGGCGGTTATTCGGGTTCCAAGACGAATGGCGTTGCCATGGATGCTCGACGAAAACGGAGACCTTTGGCCCGAGTTCTCGTCTGATTTTGAGCTCGTCGGCAAAGTCAAAGCGTCCAAGCGAAAAGCTCAAGAAGCAACACCCAGCGCGGTCGAAGAAGCCCCTCAAGCCGCCGAGATTGCGCTCGCGCCTTGATAAGAAAGGGGCGACCTGATTAACTTCCGCCTTTATCCCGGTCATCAGGATTTTTGGATGAAGCGATCGCTCTTTTTACTGATTTTTCTTTGCGCATGCAGTGACGACAAAGCCGAGCCCATCATTGAAATGGATGCCGGCGCAGACCTCGCAAGTGACCAGAGCACGGCCGATACAGGCAACGATGTTACGGCTGACATGGAGGTCGTCGACCCCAACGATCCGGGATTAAATCTGACCCCAGCACAGGCGGGTGTGTCAGATGATGGTGTCGCGGTGGCCACGTTGGAAACCAGCGGCGCGCGAGTTGGCCGAATCCTGACCGATGAAACAGGTTTTCACGGTTTGTGGGCCCATTGCCGCAACGGCGATTTCCGGCTCTACAACGAAAAAGTAGAAGTCTGCATTCAGGCCGAGTCCACCAATCGCAACGAAATGTTCTCGGGTGGATCGATCGTCGACCTCCATTTGCGCGGCGATACTTCCGAAGATGTTTTTGACCTTCTGAAGCCGCGTACCGGATTTAATGTTCAATTTGCGAGCTCGGTCAAAGTTGTGCGCGACGGCACGGATGGCGGACCAGCCGTGCTTCGGGTCACAGGATACGATTAACCCGTGGCCTATATTTTAGGCATCGTGGGCGGAACTATTTTTAAAACAGATGGTTTGGATTTCACGACGGAATATCGGCTTTGGCCGGAGTCGACCGAGGTCGAAATCGTGTCGTGGCTTCATAATCCGCTCGAAGTTCCCAAGAATATCACCCCCGGTGAATGGCTCGCCCCTGGCGATCGCACCGAGTTATTTCGCGATAAATACGGCGCATCTGCGACCAATCTTCGATACGGATGGATTTCCTCCGTCGGCGAAAAAAGCTCGACTTCTTGGTACGGCGAGTCGGAAATGGCGATCGATGAATTGCCGTTCTCGGATGTTAATCCGTGGTTGCTGGCCAAATTTGAGCCTCGCCCGCTGCCAGCCAAAGAAACCTACGCCTGGAGGCGATGGCTTGGTATCGGTGATGGAAGCCTCTTGTCGACCCAGTACGCTCGTCAACAGCGCTTTCAGGGCACGCAGCCGACTCCGCGTAAGATTATCGTGAAGGACGCCGCTGGAGTCCCGCAGGCGGGTCGTCGCGTGCATCTTGAGTCCAAAGGGGACGGCGCTGCGCTTGCTTTTGGCATCACGGACCAGAACGGCGAGCTTTTGAGCGCTTGGGATCAGGCCGCGAGCCTTACGGTTGAGCCGATTCCCGGTTTTGAACCCACGACCATGATGGTCGACGGCGCACCCGGTGGCGCAGACGTGATTGTGGACGTGCCGACCTCGGCGCGCCTTCGGATCTTGGTTCAAGAGGGCGGCCAACCAGGCCACGCACTGGTTCGTGTTCGCGCCACCGGTGTGGAGAGCGAGTTTTTTGCACCGCACGGCTCGGGTGAAATGTTTCTGGCCCCTGGAACTTATACCGTTCAGGTCACACGCGGCCTCGAGTACGACCTGGTCGAAGAGATTGTTGAAGTGACGGAAGCCGGCACCGACTTAAACGTCGAGCTCGTGCGGTCGGTGGATACAGCAGGTTGGATTGCTGCGGATTTCCATCAGCATATGGAGCCCAGCTCGGACTCCGCCATCTACATCCGCAATCGTGTGATCGATAACGTCTGTGAAGGCATCGAGTTTGTTGCGCCCACCGATCATGATGTTGTCACCGATTTGCAGCCCTATATCGATGAGCTTGGTTTCACAGATAATCTGAATTCATTTTCGGGTCTTGAAGTCAGCCCTCGCACAGGCCATGTCGGCGTTTACCCGATGCCTTACGACACAGAAAAACGAGGGAACGGAACTATTGCGCTGGCGTATATGGACGGCGCCCAGGCCAAGTACCGCCCGATTCCCGAGATTTTCGCAGCTGCCCGCGCGCTGCCCACCAATCCCGTGATTCAGTTGAATCACCCACGCGGTGGGACCTCGCTTTTCGACAATACCGGTTATGACCCGGCCGTTGATGATCCCACAACATTTACCAAAACCGATTGGTCGACCGATTTCGACACGATGGAAATCATCAATCGTTTTGCATCGACCTGCGCCACGTTTGGAGACCTCGCGTCTTTCCTGAATGTCGGTCTTAAAAAGACCGGTCTTGGAAATTCAGATTCACATACGTTGAATGGCAACCCAGCGGGCGTGCCACGAAATTATTTGAAGATTAATTCGGCTCAAGGCCAAATCGACGGAGCTGACGTGACGGCCGCCATGAAGGCTGGTCAGGTGACCGTGGGTGCCCACGCATTCATCGACTTTTCTGACGCCATGCTGCCTGGCGACACGGTGACAGGCGCCGATCATACCTTCAACGTGCGCGTTCAAACGCCGTCGTACAGCGAGGCGACTCGCCTGCACGTGATCGTAAATGGTCAAATAGTTCAGACTCTAGATCGCTCTGGAAATAACGGAAACGACTTTGATGAAGCGATTACTTTGAACTTCACCAAGGATTCGTGGGTTGTCTTTTTTGCCGTCGGGCCCCGCGCTAACGCCTGGGAATACGGCGACGCC
>JBFFMO010000117.1:0-8712 GCA_041554035.1 Allomicrovenator sp.
GCACATATCGACGCCCAACTCGCGTGGGCAGGTTCACAACGTACTCGCCGTCCCGGCGCTCGGCATGGTGGACATAACGAATTCGAATGGTCACGGGCGTTGATGGCGGAATATTTGCCAGCGACTGCGTGAAAATATTAGGGCGTTCTTGAACCAGCAGGGCCGCCGATTTCCCCTCTTTTTTGGCGACCTCAAACGTCTGGGTTGCCTCCTGGCGGGTCTGAATCTTGGCCACGATGACCTCGTCACCCACCACGTACTCCATGGCGTAAACCGCCGCGTTGGAATTCAGCGGGAACATGTAGGTCGCATTCAGGGTCGAATCGGAGGGATTGAAGAAGCGCTGCTCAACCTGCACATCGACCAGATCCCCTACCACGGTGACGTTGTAGTCGCTCGACATCGTCGAAAACTCGACCACATTACCGTCGCCGTCCAACGCCTGGACGTTGGCGAAATCATGCAGGAACGCGGACCCAGCTCTGACCAAGGGTAGTGGGTGATACTCGGCGTCCCCCCAAGACGCGATGGTCAAAACCGCCGCCAACATCATGCCGGCAAACGCCACGGAACCCAAAATCGCAGCGACGAGCATCGCAGCGCGGCTTTTGCGCCTGACGGCCATTCCCACGAGGACTGAAAAGACGGCGAGCGCCATTATTAGGATAATCAGAATCATTTGTTCTCCTCTCTCATGTTAAGTCTATGAAATATTTCCGTATCGAAGGCTTCGCGGACCTGTTCAGGCGCGTCGACGGGATAGGCACGTTCGACCGCGGTCCAGACAAGGCCGGGCTCGGTCAACCAAAGCCAGATGGCTTCCTCCAAGGTTTCGACCTGGTCTCCTCTTGATGAAATGTAGGTGGCGCGCACGTCGAGCCATTCACCGTTACGCGAGATGCGCCACGTTGCGCCGGGATAGGCTCGCCCGGTGATGCCCAGCCGTGTGACCTCCCAGCCAGCTCCCGCCATGCATTCTTCGGGCGAGTGCAGATGCCTGACGGGCGAACTGGTGCGAACAACGAGCAGGCCCAGCGCGCCGTAACTGGCACGAGCTGCCCCGCCGCCAAAAGCTGTGAAATAGCTGCTCTCCATCGGAGTCAAATCGGCGATGCGAGCTCGGTATCCGTAAGCAAAATCCGGGACTGTAGGCACATCGACGCTGCCAGACACGTCAAGCGGCCTGGCGGGAATGAAGGCGAGCGAGCCCAATCCAATCACCATCAAGACAGCCGCGAGTCGTGGGCGTGGAGGCCGGATTTTCCAGGTACTGGTGGTCGGTTGAACCTGACGAGACCACCACAGAAGCGGCAACAAACCGACAAATAGGCAGAAGATCCCGACCACGTCGTGCCAGGGTTGGGCCATCACATCCAAGCCGATGAACGAGCGGTGGATGATGCCTTCGGCCAGCAAAAACACACGAATCGTGTTGGACAACGTCGCCGACAAGACCACGATCAAAACGCCCTGGAGGGTCGCCACCCAATTGGGTCGTCGCACGGCGGCAAGCAGCACAAAAAGCAGCGCCAAAACCGTGAGACCTCGCGCGCCGGAACACGGCAGGTCCACCAAGACCCGCACGCCGTCGACGCTTAATTCCATCCCCTCCAATCGAGCGTTGGACTCAAATAACCGCAAAAACAGGTAAGCGCCGCGAGCCGAAATCCACTGCAGAACATGGCCGAGCAGGCGTTGGAGAATCCGCTCCACGGGAAGACAAAATGCGAACGCAATCGCAAGCCACGCGGGCGATGCCGCGCGCTCCCGTGATTCAAGGCGAAAGACCCGACCGATGGCGTAAACGTCCACACACAACATCAAGGCGCTTAGGACGTTGACCGCCAACAAGTTGCCCATGGCACGCACCACGGCCGAGATTCCAAGCCAGGTCCAGGACGTATCGCCGTCTTTAGCCTTCGCACCGCGGCTGGTGGCCGACCATAAAAAGACAGCCAGAACCCCAAGGAATGCGAACTCCCCGTCGCTGCTCCAGGAGGGGTCGGTCCAGGTCTTCCAGAGCCATGTTGCGGGCTCAAAAGCCAACGCCATCGAGGCGAGTCCAAGACCCAAATATGCCAAATATCTAAATTGCATGAGTGCCTACTCAGCTAGGTTAGTAGGGACACTCTGCCTTTTGGATTTGGGTGGGTGATGTGCGCGCGATGGAAAGACAGTGGAAAAAATGTGCAGATGATGTGCAGCGTCTTGTTCTTGAACCACGCTGGGGTCGCTGCTACAAATGCCGCACGTATTGACTCGCAAAATTTCTTGAAGGGAAATCCAATGAAAAAAATCACGATCCTTATGCTCTTCGCAGCCCTTGCTGCCTGCGGCGACGACAGCACGTCGTCGAATAACAACACCAATAATGGGACCAATAACGGCACCAACAACGGCACCAACAACGGCACCAATAACGGCACCAACAACGGCACCAATAATGGGACCAACAACGGCACCAATAACGGCACCAATAACGGAACAACCGCCCCCGTTGGAGACGTCCCAGAAGTCGAGCCCAATAACGACGACGACACCGCAACTCCGTTCGAAATCGGCCAATCACTGAGCGGAAATATCGCAGCAGGATCGGGCGATACGGCCGACGCGGACGCGTTCACCTCGATTCTGGCCGCGGGAACCATCCTTGAGATCGAGTTCACGCACGTCGATCCATCGCTTGACCCCATTATCAACATCTACGACGAAGACGGCTACGTAGAGCGCTATTTGGAAGGCAACGGCACGCGTCAGGTCTTCATCCCCTACGACGGCGTGTATTATATCTACGTTTTTGATGGCCGTAGCGACACCCAGCACGGCGGCGACTCCGCCACGTATGTGCTCCAGACGCGATTCGTGACACCCGATGTCACGCCCTACACGATCCCAAGCGTGGTCGACGCGGATGCCAATGACGGCAAAGTGGACGTTTACTCGTACACCCCTGCCGCAGACGAAGCCGTCGTCATCGAATCCACAGCTGTTCGCCCGCCTATCAGCTCGCAGCTCGACACCGTTCTTTGGGCCTATCACGCGGATGACGGCCCCGTTGGATACGATGATGACATCGACGCCGACGCCCAGAATTACGACTCGCGCATGGTGTTTCCGGCAAAAACCGGCAAGGACTACTGGATCGTTGTCGACCACTTCACCAACACGACCGATGGCGCCTATCGCCTCGGTGCAACGTTGACTGACGACGACATCGCAGCCCCTCAGGACATCGCTTTGGGCGAGTCCAAGAATGGTGTGATTGACGCCGTGGATGGACCGGAATTCGACACGGACTACTACTTCCTCACAGCTGCTGCCGGTTCCACGATTCGCCTTGAACTTGCGGCGAATTCGGCAAACCTTCAGCCCACGCTGACGGTCGCCATCGATTCGATCTTTGGACTCTTCCCCATCGCGACCGCGCTGCCATTCAATAACCGAGCAGCCATCGAGTTGGGCACGTCCATCGAAGGCGAACAAGAATATTATATCTTTGTGGACGACATCCGAAACGTGCCGATCGACGGCAGCGACGCCGAAGACGTTGGCGATGCGCTCTCCGACTACTCACTCACCGTTTCGGGAGCCACCTGGACTCCAAGCGTCCAGACCTTGCCTCTTTCGACCACGGCCAACGTCCTTCAAGGTTCGTTCGTCTGGTACTCGGTTGCACAACCGGTTGCCTCGATCATTTCTGTCACATCCACCGCAGGCACGATGCGCCAGCCCACGCTTGCGTCGCTCATCGACGGAGTGGACGACACGATCGCCCCGACCACGACCTTCTTTAATATCGCTTCCGACGCGGTCGCCAAGGACATCGTGTTTGGTGTTCGTGACGAGTTCTACCGACCTGTGATGGCAACCGTGAACGCCAAGCTCATCTCGCTTGTCGGTGTGATGTTCGGCACGAGAGCAGAAGTCGAGCCCAACGACACGATCCTGACAGCAGAGGCGACTGCGCCCCCCGTCAGCATCGCTGGCACCACGACTGGCGTCGACGAAACCGACGAACAACCAGACTTCTTTGCCGTCGCTCTGACCGCTGGTCAAACGTTGGTGGTGTACACTACCGCGGGCGCTGATATCGGCACCGACGACGCAGACACCGTCGTCCGACTGAAGGACGCAGCCGGTACTCAGCTTGCAGAAAGCGACGACTACGCAGGACAGGAAGCCTCAAACTTCAGCGCCTTCGTTTACGAAGCCACTGCCGACGCTACCGTTTTCGTCGAAGTCGTCGCATACTGTGACGACGTGGATTGCGCGAACGGCGATTACACGGCCAATATTCTGGTTCAGTGAGAAGTTTCCGATGTCCCGAATCCTCGTGGTGGATGACGACCCACATATCCGTGAAGTCGTAAGATTTGCCCTAGAGCAAGCCCACCACGAGGTCATCGAAGCGACCAATGGCCTTGAGGCCGTTTCGGTCTCGAAGTCTTCGTCTCCCGACCTCATCATCCTTGATGTCATGATGCCCGAGCTTGATGGGACCGAGGCTTGTCGCCAGATTCGCGCGACAAGCAACGTTCCCATCATCATGCTTTCTTCACGTGACGAGGAATTCGACCGAGTGCTTGGCCTTGAAATCGGCGCCGACGATTATGTCGTCAAGCCCTTCAGCCCGCGCGAGTTAGTCGCGCGGGTCAAAGCACAGCTTCGGCGCTCGAATTTGGACTCGGCTCCCAAAGCCGAAGCTGAACGATTCCAGGTAGGCCGAATCGTCCTTGATGTCGAAGCGTTCGAAGTCTGCGTCGACGACAACAAGGTTGAGCTCACCGCCACAGAATTTGCGGTGCTCCGCACCTTATTGCGAAGACCCCGCAAGGTCTTCACGCGCGACGAACTGATGCAACAGGCCTACGACGTCCACACGATTGTCAGCGACCGCACAATCGATTCGCACGTGCGACACCTTCGAGAGAAATTCTCCGAATTTGGCGTCGACCCGGTCGAGACCGTTCACGGTGTCGGTTATCGCGCCAGCAGCGCCCGATGAAGCGGCCGCGCGTCGCCACCGTGTTGCTCGCCCTGAGCGCCGCGATTCTACTGACCCCGCTTATCGGCGTTTTTTCTCTTCGAATTTACGACACCGAACTGATTCGCCAGACCGAAACCGAATTGCTGGCTCAGGCCGCATTTGTTCAAGCCGCGTTTGGCGCGGATTACGAGAGCTGCATTCGAGCGTCGGGACTCGACCTCAACACGGCCGGGATCAAGGCTGAGCGCCTGCCCGAGATCGAAATTTCCCTCGATGGAAAACGGCGATTTCGTCCCGAGCGAGCTCGGTTGGACATGCGAAACGATCCGATTGCCGCGGAATCCGGAAACCCCGTCCAAAGCTCAAGTCCGGTTGACGCCTGCGCTGCGGCGGCCGGCGAGCGAATCGCTCCACTTCTGGTCGCCACCCAGGAAGTCACGCTGGCTGGCATTCGAGTCATCGATTCCAACGCAGTGATCGCGGCTTCGACACGAGCAGAGGACGTTGGCCTTGCCTGGGCTCCAGATGAAGTCGTCAAGAGCCTGAAAGGGGAAGTGGTCCGCAGCATTCGGCGACGCGTGAGCACCAGCCCTGACCCGCCTCTCGACTCATTTTCCAGGCGTGGTGGGATTCGCATCTACGTGGCGTTTCCAGTTTGGATAGGCGAGCGAATCGTGGGCAGCGTGGTCGTATCGAGGACGCCGGTGAGCCTGCAGAACGCCCTCTACATCAACCGCCGAATCTTCATGGGGCTATTGACCATCGTATTGCTGGTCACGCTTGGATTTTCGGCCCTTGCCGCGTGGGCGGTGGGCCGGCCCGTAAGAGATTTGATGCGTCAGATTCGCGAAATCGAACAAGGAAAAATCGCCGAACCGCTCTCGAAACCAGGCACGGCTGAATTCGAGGCGCTTTCACTCGCCATCGCCAAGATGGACAAGACGCTGCGCCAGCGAAACGAATATATCAGGAATTTCGCGCGCAACGTCTCGCACGAGTTCAAGACGCCGCTGACCTCCATCCGTGGCGCCGCTGAGCTGCTCGAAGAATTCGACGAAATGCCGCCGGAAAAACGAAAAGACTTCGTTTCGAATATTTCTGCCGATGCACAACGCCTCGACCGACTGGTCAACCGCCTTCATGAGCTCGCTCGTGCCGAAACCACCCCCGCACAGGAGGTCACGTCGTCGGCCTTAAACTTGGCGCAAAACATCGCGAGGGAATTTAATGACGAGGGGTTCGAGGTTAAAGCAGACGGTGACGACGTTTTGGTCGCCGTACCTTGTGATGTTCTGGATTCGATGATTCGGAATCTGATAGAAAATGCGCGCCAACATGGAGCAGCCCCAGTCGCGGTGAACATCCATGCCGGAAAAACGACGGTCAATATTGATGTATCTGATGCAGGTGCTGGAATTTCGCCGGGAAACATGACTAAGATCTTTGAACCATTCTTTACGACCGCACGTGCCCTTGGAGGCACAGGTCTCGGACTGAGCATTGTCGGCGCATTGGCCGACCAATACGGAGGTTCGTTGACGCTTGTTGAAAAGGAATCGACGACATTTAGAGTCGTGTTTCCTTTGGCAAAAGCCGTCCACGACCAAGAATCATGATGAACTTTTTGCCCCAGCATCCAAGATTGGGCACCCAAACTGAGGCGGCATGAATAAAAAAGCCCCCGGTCTTACAGACCAAACCCAGGTTGAAACCCTCCTGGAGTCATTACGACGCGAAGCAGAAGCTCAGATGGAACGGTCACGGCAGGTGTACTGCAATCGTGACCTGAACCTCGAAAAAATCGACTGTGTCGGCTTCGACATGGACTACACGCTCGCGCCCTACACGCAGACGGCCCTCGACGCGCTTTCGGTGCACGTCACGTTGGAACGCTTGATTCGTGAACGCGGCTACCCGGTTGAAATCCTCGAAATCAAACCTGACCCGGATTTTGCCATCCGCGGGCTGGTCGTGGACACGTGGAAAGGCAACGTTCTTAAAATCGACGCGCATCGTCATGTTGGGACGGGCTACCACGGGTTTAAGGCGCTGACCGAGGATGAGCGTAAGGAATATCGCGAGGAGACGATTCGACTGAATGATTCGTCACGATTCTGGCTGATTGACACGCTATTTGCTTTGCCCGAGGCGTTCCTTTATGCGGCCCTCGTGGACTTTTTGCATAAACGTGAGCCCGAGCGTGAGCATGATTTCCGACGGCTTTTCGGAGATATTCGTTATTGCATCGACCTCGCCCATCGCGACGGCTCGATCAAGTCCGAGATCATGGCCAACATGGAGGAGTATATCCCCGGCAAGGACGAGGAGCTCGCGCTGACTCTGCACAAGATGCGCTCGGCCGGAAAACAAATCTTCCTGCTCACGAATAGTTTCCCTGAGTTTTCTAATAAGGTGATGAAACACCTGCTCGACGGCGTGCTTCCTGAGTATCCGTCGTGGAAAAACTATTTCGACATCGTCATCGCCGGCGCCTCGAAACCGAAGTTCTTCACCGAACGCGCACCGTTTTTGATCGCCGACGAAGACGGAAAAATCCTGGGTGAGGAGTACCAATCCCTTGATAAAGACGTGATTTATCAGGGCGGAAATCTGATCGATTTTGAACGCATGGCAGGAGTCGGCGGCGAGCGCGTAGTTTATGTGGGAGACCATATTTACGGCGACATCGTCCGCTCCAAAAAATCGAGCGCCTGGCGCACGGTGATGATCGTTCAAGAGATGGAATCGGAGCTCAAAAAGTCCGATGAATTGCGGGACGAATTGGCACGACTCGATGCCATCGATGCCGAAGTATTTCGTTTGTCTGAACGGATCACCTTCGACCAGACTTTGGCCTATCGAATCGACGACATGATCGCGGTCGGAAACGGTCACGACATCGAACAGCTCAAGACTGCTCGCCGCGAACTCATCAAGAATCGCGACCAGCTTCGACGCCGCAGGAAGGAACTTCTTGCCGAACTCGACGAGGCCGAGGTCGGTCATGAAAGCCGCTTTAATCCTTATTGGGGTTTGATTTTCCGGTTGGCCAACGAAAACACGCTCTTTGGGGAACAAGTCGAGGATTACGCCTGTCTTTACACAAGCCATGTGTCTAATTTCTTAAATTATTCTCCACTTCACTATTTCCGCGCTCCGCGACAACTCATGCCGCATGAACGTTACTAAACACCATATCCTCGCGCTGGCCCTGCTCTGTTTTGCGGGTATTTTTTCGACGCCAGCTGCGGCCCAAACATCCGAGAACAACCTCTGGATCGAGGGCGCAGCCCATCCGCAAAAAGACACGCCCGTTCGTAAGTCGACGTATTCGGCCTTGGCGGAACGCGTCAGCCCAGCCGTGGTCAACATCATCGTGACCATGAAAGGGAACGGAGAAATCGGTGCCGAGAGCATCGGTCTTGGGTCGGGATTCATCATCCATCCGACGGGGCTTTTCCTGACCAATAATCATGTGGTGCAAAATGCCGAGAGCGTCAAAGTACGCCTCTTCGACAACCGCGAGATGGAAGCCGAATTTGTGGGAATCGACCCCGATACAGACATCGCGTTGATGCGCATCGTGAATGCAGGCGCCCTTCCCACGGTGCCTCTGGGTGATTCAGACCAATTGCAGGTGGGTGAACCGGTGGTTGCCGTCGGCAATCCGCTGGGCTTGGGCCATACCGTAACTGCAGGCATCGTGAGCGCGTTGGGCCGACGTA
>JBFFMO010000118.1:0-8702 GCA_041554035.1 Allomicrovenator sp.
ACCGGCGGATTTTGTCGATGATATGCGCACGGTCGACGTGACAGGCAAGCAGACAGTGTCCGTGAAAATTGTTGGGTACCCCCTTTATGGGACGACAAGCTTCACCCCGGAATCCGTGTTTCCCGTTTTGAGCGACAAGATTCTAGAAGACCGCTTCGACGTCGCATTTGCAGGCATTGACTCATTTCGAGCGAGCGGAGAGCCAGTTCAGAACGGGCCAAATGGCGGCTTGTCGGGTGGGGAATCTTATCGCGAACTGCCGTTCATACCGGTTTGGCGAGCCGAATTTGAAGTGGATTTACCCAACGTCGGGAGCACCGACCTGCAGTTGTTCACGTCACGCGAGCCTCATTCCTCAGAAGGCTCATATGATGTTCCCGGCAGCAACGTCATTCGATTCATCCGAACCGACGCCAACTGATTGACTAATCACGCCCTCTTCAATATCTCTGCCATAAGATTTGAGTCGCCCGATTAACTCATGTCGTTTCAAACGACCTTGGCAGAGACGTCATCTTGCGAAGCGCCATATTTCTTGTCTTGCCGTTGGTTTTTTCATGCTCTGACGACACGGCTTCGTCCCCGAAAGTCGATGCAGGAATTCAGGATATTGGCGTGAGTTCAGATGCATCTGACCTTGGTACCGTCGATGTGGATCTGGATTCGGCAGCAGATGCTGCGTCCGATGTTCCTATTCAACCCGATGCTCAGCAAGACGCCGACGATACGGATGCCTCAAGTATCGAGGATATGTCGACGGTCGTGGACGGTGTGAAATGTGCGGCGTGGAACGTCGAAACCATCTTTCCGATTGCAGGCCATGACACGACCCGCGCGGGCGATTCAAGCTCTTTGGCCTTCGACGAGGCCGGCAAAGCGCATGTCGCCTTCAGCACAAATCTGGGGCTCTATTACGGCACGAACGCCTCGGGCGCTTGGGACTTCGAACTCATCCCTTCGCCGCGCCCGGTATCGGCGACAACGATCGCGGTTGGGGCTCAAGGCCGAGTCGACATCGTGTATTACGAGGGTGAAAACTACGACGTGCGGCAGGTCACCAATGCCACGGGCGCTTGGGTCACCACAGTTGTCGCGGACGAAGGCATTGTCGGCGAGGACCTCACGCTCGCCACGGACGCCCAGGGACGGCTTCATATTGCGTATTTGGATGGCACCCGTTCCGCGCTCGTTTATGGTGTGCGAAACGGCGAGGTCTGGACGCTCGTCGATGCGGTTTCCGATACACCAGGACGGCCGGTCCCATCGCTTTGGATGGACGGATCAACACCGTTGATTTCTTTCGGGAATTATCAAGCTGGACTCAAGCTTGCGACGCGCACAAACGGTGTTTGGGCAGACTCGATCGTCGATCCAGGATTCGACGTCGGCAGCTCAAGCTCTTTGGCGAAAGACAGCGCGGGCGCGCTGCACATCTCTTATTCAAAATTTGTGGTCAATGATAGCCGGCTAAAATACGCCACCAATGCTTCCGGCGCTTGGGTCGCCGAGACTTTGGACGACCAAAATAATACTGGGTTTGGGACCACACTGCGTGAGCGCGGCGGAGTCATCCATGTCGCTTACATTAGCGCTGCCCCCAGCGGCCAGCTGCGATATGCCTCATACGACGCTTCTGGATGGACCACAGCCGACATTTCAGCGGCATCTGGTTATTCGGTGACTGATATGCGCTTCGATCAGGCCGGACACCCTGCCATCGCGTTCAAACGCGGAGCCAACGCGCTCGGGTTCGCGACCTGCGAGCCTTAGCAGCCTCAACCTTGGCGGCTTTCGTGCGCGACCAGCACTTTCTCAGCGTCTTTTAAGGCTGATTTAACCTGCCCGGACAGGTCGCTCTGAGGCCCCAGAGATTTCATATGAGCGGTCGCTAGATGGTCAACGTCGCGCAGCCTTTCGATGAGCCAGAGTGCCCAGGTTCGGAACTCAGCAGCCGCGCCGGGTCGTTTCTGCAAGACCTCCGCCAGGGCCGGATGAAAGCGCAGGCCTCCAACCAGGGGCAGACTGACGTAGGTCAACGTGTCGTCCACGTGCAGCGTGCGAGAGGCTGGATGGAAAACCAACACCGACGAAAAATGCAATTTGGGATTCGCTGAAATGAAGTCGACGCCCGCAGGCACCGAAAACTCGAAATCATCGGCAAATTGCGCATGAAGGCGCGGGTCCTCGGTCGTGAACTCTTCCCATTTTAGCGCTGGAAAACGCTCATGATGGCGTTTGGTTCCGATATGCCGCGCGTTCGGAAATTGCTCGTGGGTCTTTTTGACAAAAACCGTGTGAAAGGGATGGACGTTAATCACCGCTTCGACCGCCCTACCCTGGTCGGTTAGCGCCATAATTTGGTCCTTCACCGCTCCTTCCAGCGGATAAGAATCCAAGATCACAAAACGCCCGTTTTTCAGGCGAACAAGCGAGGCCTGAGTGCCGATATCCAGCAATCCTGCGATTTTGAACGTTCCGCGGATATTCCAGAACCCATCACCAAATTCTACAACTTTATCACTCATTAATTCCGCCTTCTTGAACGCGTATGCTGCTCACGGTTCGTATTAACACAAATCCATAGCAGCCAATCACAAGTCATCATGCCTTGTTTAGACTCACAAATCGCAATGCAGGCCATAGGGCCTGCGGACCCGTCGCAATACAGGCCATAGGGCAGGCGGACCCGTCGCAATGCAGGCCATAGGGCCTGCGGACCAATCACAGCGTCGGTGCTAAACTGCTCATTGCTCACCGCTAACCAGTTCGCGCACCTGAAACACATTGCCCTCGGGGTCCATGGCGTTGCAGACGGTGAACCCAGGGCCTTCCCAAGACTCGTCAAAAACCTGACCACCAAGCTCTGCTGCGGCCAAGCTGGCTTGGCTCAGGCTGGGCACGGTGAAAAAGAATTTCAACGCGGTATCTTCGCGACGTTTTGGAGGCGATAAAATGACGATATTGGCCGCGATGTGGGCCGGGATTTGGTGAATCAACAACTGAATATCGTCCGATTGCATCACAATCAAATCCTCGCGCTCGTGAAGCCGTCGCATACCCAGAATTTCTTGATAGAAATGGGCGATGCGCTCGGTATCACACGCGTAGATAAGTAGACCTGCTTTCGCTGGACCGGCCATTACATTTCCCCGATGGGTGCCGGGCACACAGGCACCGTTTGCATGTCGAACGGTGTCACCGTTGCGGTTTCCAAAGGCATAAATTCATAGGTCAGCACATCGGCGAGCCCTTCAGGTGCGGGCACTGGAGCCGCGGTGTGCTGAAGAGGGCGATTCAAAATGGTAGGTCCGCTGAGGCATTCGGAGGTCATCGTGGTTGTGGCGATGATGCCCCCTGGCGTGCTGATTAATTTGTCGCCCATAAAGGTCAAACCACCGCCACCAAAGAAGGCGCCTTTGACCGAACCAGAGGTATCGAGTTCGGCGACAATTCTAGTTTGAAGATTGGAACCCAGCCCTCCACTATTTGCGACAAATGAAACGTAGGTTTTGTCGCCTTTCCCGGTCATCTGAAGCCCTGAACCAAATTGCAGAGGGACCAAGTATCCGTCCTGGTCCTCGGTCTCGAATTTGGGTTCGTGGCTCGACAACAGATTTCCTTCGGCATCAAAGTGCGCCGCGACCAAGGTATGGTCGGGATTCGTGTCTCCCGACACGGCAGCCATGATCGACCCATCAGGGAGTTCGCGAAGCCCGATGTTGTAATAGTTCGCAGCCTCAAGATCGACGGTTGTTGTCCATTGCAGGCGACCGTCCATGTCGAGCTTCCGAATCACCAGCCCCTGCATCGCCATGACCAAAAATCCGTCTGACGCCTTGATGATGCGCTGGCCGCCGGAATTTCCGTTTGAAATGACGTTGAAATCCTCGTCCACCAAAGTCGAGTCGCTGAACATCATTTTGCCATCGGGCAGCGCAATCACCTCCTGAACCGTGCTGTAGTCCGGCGTGATAACGGCTCGGTCCAAGGTTCCGTCACCGTTCAGCCGCACGATTCGCGCAGGTCCAAACCCAGCTTGCCCAATCACAACGATGCGACCTTTTGAATCGACGGCGACGTGGCTGAATCCATCGATGCCGCCGACCTTCACCGCCCAAACAGGGTCAAGCGCCTCATCGAAGCGCGCTACCGTAGCTCCGGTATTCGTGAGGAACCCAGCTACGAATCCGCCCTCAATGGGGGTTACGCGCGATTGATAGGTTTCATCAGGAGTGGTGAACGAGCGGCTTTCGGTGGTTCCAGTCGCTGTCGAGTTATTTCCGTTGTTGTCCGACGGGGTGTCCCCGGTTTCGGAATCGTCGCCGCATGAGGATAAAACAATCACCAGGCAACAACTTACGAACATCCGGGTAAATCTAGACATCTGTGCGCAGCTCCAAAAATGAAATCAACCGTTGCATCAACGATAGCGTGGGACTGGGGAACCTTCAACGCTTCAGCGGACCAGAATTATTGACAGTGCTCCTGCTTTGGCCTGCACGATACCCAAACGACATCGCTCTAAAAGATGCATCAGCTGCCGAACCTGGCACGGCTTCCCGAGCCTCCGGATCTAAAATGAAATAGTCGACTGGAAAAAGCGTCATATTTTCAAGCTCGATGGGCGAAAACAACTGACCGGCATTATCAGCAAAATGGGTCCTAAGCAGCCGCACCCCAAAATGGTCAAAGATCCTTGGCACCTTGGTCGGACTTCCCCACGTGATGGCCATATGACCAGCGATTGTCACGTCGATTTGACCCACGCCAAAATCATAAAGAGGTGTGTCCCCGATTCGTTTATCCGCGAATTCCTTGGCCAACTTCAGCTGAATATCAACACCTTCGGCCAACGGACCTACGAGCGCCAGAATCGCGTCTTCCAAAGCCGTTTGTTCAGCCACGGTGCAGTGCAGGGGCGAGCGGCCCGTCCAACGCGTCACCGTCCACCCGCGCATCGAATTGCCTTGTTCGAAGTAAGTAAAATCATCCCAGACGCTTAAATGACGCGGTGCGCCGGAACAATCGCCGACAAATGGCATCGCGGCCTTTGGAACTGCAAAAGCCAGACGATCCGGCCCTGACACCTCGACGCCTTGTACGGCCACTTCTGGAGATGGTCCGCCCGTGCGTGAATTGCCAAGTCCTGACTCCCACGTCCCACGGCGTAGATGGATGACCAGAGTAATTTCGCCCTCCTCAGTCCTAAACGTCCATTTGGGAGAACCATTCTGGTAGGACTTCGGAGCTACGTAGATCGAAGGAATCGGAGGATCGGTCAGTAGAAACCCTTGTGAGCCGGGTGGAGATTTCACGACCGATTTGGGGGGTGGAAGCTCCAAGCGCGAAAACACTTCAGCCGGGGTCCCCAAAGGTGTCTTCAGCTTGGCAACACTCGTGGCCAAACGCCCTCCAACCGTGTCGACCTGAGCTTGGGGAACCGTGGTGTCTTCTACAAATGCCGGCACATCGTGTTGCGTGGCAATCTGAGTGGACGGAGTCATGGCTGAAACCTTTTTTGATGAAGGAGTCTTGGCCGAGCAAGCTGCGCCGAAACATAGAATCAGGATAATCGAATATCTCATAAGACGACTTTGGCCGATGGATCGAATAGGTGCTTCGCTTCGCCCACATCATTGCAGACTTCTTCGCAATCCCAAGTTTGCAATTCGGAGCTGGCAAGAATCCGTTAGGATGTAAACTCCCCAAACCTGAAAAACGCTCACCCAGGGGCTCCTATGTGCCGAAACATCAAACCACTTTATAATTTCGAACCGCCCGCGACTCATGACGAGGTTCACGCATCGGCGCTGCAGTTCGTCCGCAAAATCAGTGGATTCACGAAACCATCTCAAGTGAATCAGGACGCCTTTGACGCCGCCGTTCTTGAAGTTACGTTAGCCGCCCAAAAACTAATCGACGGCCTCTCGACAAGCGCCGCCCCCAAAAACCGATTGATCGAAGCGCAGGCTCAAAAAGAACGTAATGCCAAGCGTTTTGGCTAGTTGCCCGTGCACTCGCGAACCACTTCGGACATCAGTGCGAAGTCCAGGTCGTCAAAGTCGATCGTGTTGACGATTCTGACCCAATCGAGCGCAGGCAAGTCGCAAAAGCCCGTGCCCAGGTAGCACGTCGGATGGGAGGCATAACCAGCCTGAATGAGACCATCACAGTTTGGACCGTCGGGAATCTCGGCGTCCAGAGTCTCCATGAGGCAAAGGCGCGTTTGCGCGCTCCAAAGCTGGCCTTCCGGCGAAAAATGAGGTTCCGTGACTTGCTGATAACGCCGGCAATATTCGTATCCAAAACCCAAATAATACCCGTCGCCGCCACAAAGACCGACCGAGGTTTCCTCTCGACATCGGTAAAAATCACAGGCGCCACAACCTTCAGTTTGAATCAAATCGGAGCAATTGCCCCAATCATGAAAATCTTCCGGCATGGCGTTTTCACAGGTCGGGACACGGCAGCTTCGGTAAAAACCAGCACGGCAAAGCAGGTTGGCAATCACGTCGGATTTGCTTTTATTTTCAAGGCCAACGCAATCCACGGCGAGCAAGTCTTGGGCGAGCGCAACATCGCAACCGTCCGTAAAAACGGCTTCGGTGCTTTGACCACATTCATTCAGATGTTCTGTCGCATCAATACAAGGCTGATTAGGGTCGGTGGAGTGCTCTTCCACGCATGAGACAAGGGCAAAACACGTGAGTGTCAGAAGAATACCGGTTTTTACTATCTGCAAAACTGCTTGGCCTATCGCAAAAGAGCCGGCTTAGGCCGCTGCGCCTATCTCTGCCAGAATTCAGTCAAGATAGACAGCGATGAGACCGATTGCATCCACTATGGCTTCGCGGCTTTGGCCCTCGGCCAAAACTTGGAAATCACAAACGTGTCAAACCACGGTTGTTGCGAATCGAGCATAAGATGAGTCCCTGGAATCCTTGGGTTTGAGCTCCACCAAACATGCAAACCTCCACCCTTTCTGTAGCGCTGATGGGCCCTGATGTCGTCGTGTCGGAACACAAAATCGAGCGAGTATTTTGAACACCGAGCTCGCGTTCCGTCCGGCAAGGTCCATTCGTGTTCGGTATCTCCGGGGCATTCAAACGTCAGCGGAACGCCAAAAATCTGGTCATCGATCGTCATCCAGAACGGCACTTTCTTGCGATGCGATAAGATCGAAAGGACCTCTTTCAATTCTGCGCTGGCTGCAGCGCGTTCCTCGGCATAAAGGCTCCCCAGCGAAAGCCGGATGCTGATATCACTTTGCTCGCCAAACGCCTCATCGTATCTGGACGACTGGTGACCCATCTCGGCCGTGAAATGTCTGTTATTCCCCGGGGACGGAACCCATTCCGGCTCCGGAGGAGGCGGTGTCCACCGCGGAACAGGCACCTCGTGAACGGCCCACAACCCCGAAGTGGATTCGACTCTTTGCAAGGTGAATGTCAGAAGAATCAAGACACCCAATCCGATGACTAGATTTCGCAAGACCATTTGCCGCTCCAGCGAGAGGTGTGCGGTCGTCAGGACGACGACTCAATCCTGCCGCATCAGTCGGACCACTCTCGGGCGGCGAAGTTCCCTTCTTGTTCGGCGTTCATTTTTCTTGAACGCAAAAACCTCCGTTTTCAGGCGGCCAGCCCCAACATCGCACCATCTCATCCAGGTCGGGTAGAAAGACATTGTACAGGACCTTCAGCGGCTCATCGCCGGCGAAACCACAAGGCAGCCAACCCAAGGGCTGCCAGCCAACCATCGGCCGGTGTCGCGCCCTGCCCTGTCGTACAACCGGACTCGGTCTCACCGTCCAATAGAATGACAGGGACGTTTGATGATGGAGGCATGCCGGTATCGCTTCCGGCATCGACCCCGCCAGGATCCGACCCCATGTCCTCACCCAGCGTGCAATCGACGCAGACGCAGGGTTCAACGGCCGTTTACGGGTTCGCGGGGCAGGCATCATCACAATCTGGAACGCCGTCTTGGTCGCTGTCCAGCTCGGGGTCGCCACAACCGGTGGCCCCAGGCAACTGCGCTGACACAGCGCACGCCCCATCCCAACACTGACGCCCATCACCGCAAGGTGTTCCGTCAGGTGCGTTGTCGGCCGTGTAGGCGCAAGCGCCGCCGGCCAGGCAGAACATCGGACCACAATCCGCGTCTACGCCACAGGCGGGCGCATAGGGCGGGACATCGAAATTATAGGAGTCACTGAGGTCCTCGCAGATTCCGCCGCGCGTAATGCATTGGCCCAACAGGCATGCGCCATCCCAACCGGCATCGTCCGAACATGCTTCACCGGTATTTGCGACACGATTGACGGGGCATGTGGCATCACCCGCGCAGATTTCCTCCACATCGCACGACGAGGTCGACTCCCGACAAAGGGTCATGGTCGAAGCCGGGTAAGGCGCGCAGGTCGCAGGTTCACAACAGCCGTCACCTGCCGAACACGTTGCCCCGGCAACAAGCTGACACGTGCGTTCATCGCAACAGGGGTCGCGCCCAGTGCAGCCCGCTGGCCCACAATCGCATCGCTCGCCGATATCAACTTTGCCGTCTCCGCACCGAACATCGGGATAAGCCGGCGCCGACGAAGGCTGGATACAGCCCGCAAAAGCACCGTTCAGAAAGTCGCTGCCGTCGCGCACGCTGCATGCCGAAAAAGCGGTGGCCAAAGCGTCGCCAAAATACGTCGC
>JBFFMO010000119.1:0-8702 GCA_041554035.1 Allomicrovenator sp.
CATCGGATTCTGTGCCGGTGTCCGCAGCGAATTCCTCGGGATGGCCAAGACTTTCGGAGCCCGTGCACGCTTGCATGAGACCAACGAAAAGCAGGCCGGGCAGCAGGAACATAATGCTGCGTAAAAAAGTAGATTGTTTGTTAAGCATGCCGTGATTCCTCAGCGCAGATCGAAGAGTGCAACGGCACCATTTTGTCTTAATGCACGGAATTTGGATAGTCAGCCAACAATAAGGTTCAAGATGTGGCGTGCCGTACAATTCCTTCGCGACAGGCAGAGCATCCACCCTAGCCTCCTCGCTGTGTTGTTGGCGGTAGTTGCTGGCAATCTTGGCCGCGGGCGGGTCGGTCTTGGTGGCTGCTTTGCCCATCCTTGCGGGGCTGATTTTGTTCAGCTGTCCGCCACCCTTCGCACCACTGTCAGCACAGACAACGTCCACGTCCAGTATGGCATGAGCGGTCCGAAGACACCGGTGGCCACGATCACAAGCGTCAAGGCGGTGGACTACTTCGACGCTTCCTCCGCCAGATCGACAGAAAGTGTCGACACTCCGGCACAGGAACTCGAATCCGTAGACCTGCGCAAATAGCCCTGAGTTCCGCCGATTGAATGGCTCAGAAAGCCGAACCCAGAATCCGCGATTCGCGCCCTATTTATTCGTGGTTTGAGCCGTGAGGGGAGCGCCGGAGGTGTCGGTGAGGAAAGTCGTCGCCGTGGCATCACCCTGCAGCTGCCAACGGAAGAACGCCACCAACTGTCCTGCGGAAAATATTCGGAATTTGCCATCGGTGGGTCCGTTGACACAGCCGGTGCACGTCAAACCGCAGCCGGGAGTCTGGTCGTTGAGCATGTCCAAATGCCCGTAACCTTCAGCAAAAACCTCGTATGAGGGCGAAGGAGCAGCGTCGTAAAATGCTTCGTAATTGTCGCCTTCGGGAGCACAAGCCTGCCCAAACACCAAACCCGAGCCCAATTCCGTCCCAATAATCAGAGACGGCAAATTGGCGTTCAGCCCGCCGTCCAAGACTCGAGCCTCGGTTCCAAAGGGGCCGCCCTTCCCGTCCACGGGATCAAGTCCAGCAGCAGCAACCGCGCCCGAAAAGCCCGCCTCAAGTGCCAACCACACGACTTTTGCTCCACGGCTATGACCGGCAAGACCGAGCAGCGTGGGGTCGATGTCGACGTTCAACTCGGCCGGCAATGACGAGTTCACCCAATCGTAAAGCAAACGAGCATCCGCGGCTTCCTCGGCAGTCGTCGGATTTCCAAAGAGCTTGGGCTCGTACATCTGCGGGGCGACGACCACAAATCCGTGTGATGCGACGTGGGTGAGCATCGTCGAATAATAGTCGGCGCTCAGCGCAAAACCGTGCTGGAACACGATGACGGGGTAGGTTCCTGCGGCCTGTGGCGCGTAGGCGCTGATATCCACCGGCAGCGCGCCACCCGCGGTGATTTTCGTTTCAACCACGTCGAGTGGCCCGGTCATATAGGGGTCAGCCGACCCGACATAGACAGGTTGGCCGTTCGACATATCGGAGAACATGTCGGTGATTGCCATATCTGACGACCCGATATCGGCCAATACGGGCATATCGATACCCGCATCCATCGTGGCTGCGTCGTCGCTCGTGCCATCATCGCTTGCCGCGTCCAGTTGCACCAAACCGGTGTCTGAATCAGTACCGGATGGCGTGTCGCCCGAATCCGATGAACAGGCCGCTAACGTGATAAAAAGGGCTACAAGGGTCAATTTCATGACATTCATCCAGGCGCGTTATTCCAAGTGCTTTCCCTACCGCAATAATTACCGCGGCGTAACTCAGATAAAAAGGCTCAGGGCGCGACAAAAAGACAACGCGTGATGGGGATTCCAACGTCGGCCGAGGCATACAAATAATACGACACACCTGACGTCAGAACTGGCATCCCGACCTCAGGAACACGTTGGGTCGTGCCCGCAGGAGCCTCACCAAGCATGGTCATCCCCGAGATCAGCGGCATGCTCTCTGGAGCAACATCCAGACGCCAAATCGTTCCGTCGGGCGTATCAAGATTGGGAGGAATTGTCGGGCTCAGAGAGTCGTCCGCAAGCACGTAGAGGTACCTCGCCGGTCCTCCTGCCCAAGTGACTGTACCCGAAGCATCAATGCCTTCTCCTGCCTCACAGGCGGTGGGAACGTAATAAATCTGGTCGTAGAGAGGGCCGCCAAAAGGTGGTGAATTCACGAAGTCTGCTTCGGTCTTTCCGCGATAGCTCAGTTCGGCTTCAAAAAACGACCTCATGCGCTGCGGTTCCGTGCTCGGAAACCCAGATATCTCGCGATCGAATCCGTTATTCACACTCGCGGGATAGGCCCCAAGTGCGATCGAGTTCACCCAATTTGCACCAAGTGCCAAGCCCGAATCGAAGAACCCGTTCATGAAATTGCCCGGTTGGTCGATATCCCAATTGGAAACACCGTCAGGCGTCACGCTGCCTTGGTGACAACACACACACGCCGATGATTCGATCTGCGATTTCACCCAGCCGAGCTCCGCGACATAGGTTGGGTCCTGCATACGTGGGTCGTCTTTTTCGGCGTCAGCGGGACGCGGCGAAGCGTAATAAGGTCGTTGAGTGCGAACGACACCGCAGTCTGCATAATCCACAAATTTGCGATTTTCCTCAGTCGCTCCGCTGATGAGCTGCCAGGTGCACACCTTGCCATCCGGCCCATTCCCGGCGGATTCGCCGGCCAAGGGCTCAGTGCAAATCTGGACGGGTGGCACAAAAACCGAACCCTCGGTGGGAGTCACGACGACGCCATCATCGCATGCTGGCTCGGGTTGCCACGTGCCTTTTGCAAAGACCGTGCAACCGACGCGCTGTGCGGCACACGCCGAGGCTTCTCCGTATGCAAAGATGTAGGCATTGCCAAAATTCTCGACAGGGACTTCGCATCGCCCAAGAAGCTGGTCAGTGGGGCACACGCCAGGGGTCGCCTCCCCGGATTGTGCGTCGCAGTCAGATTCGACCGCAGCCTGCGACCATTGGCCAACATATTCGCGGCATTCCGGCCCTTTAGAAAACGGGTTGGTGTAGTTGCAAGCGAGGTCAAAACGCACCGAATCAGGTGCGTTCGTGTCGGCCCCAGCATCGGACTCGGCGGTATCGGTTCCCACGTCGACCTGAGTCTGAATTTCAGGCGGCAGTTCAACCGCGTCATCTCCACATCCCCAAACCAAAACAACCAGTATTAAAAAGCATTTGCGCACATGACCTCCTCCGAGAAAATCTTCGATGAAAGGCGACACGATTTGGTGCGAACAATCAGTGAGTGGGTTAGGGTTTCTTTGTTCGACACAGCCGTTTTGCGCGGGTTCCTTAATGATGAAGATGATTTTGTTTCTGTTTTGCTGCCTCTGGGCGAGCCCAGGCCTCGCTCAAGCTCCAGTTGAATCGCTGCCGAAATTCGAAATTGTCGGGGACCAAGTAAGAGCCCGGAATTCGGGAACATCGCAAATCATCTGGCAAAACACCTACCCGTCCGTCCGTCTGGAAAAGGGCGAGGCGATGTTTCCCATCGTCGGACCGCTGATGCGGGATAACCAGCTCTTTTATGCAGTCCGTGGAGAGCTCTTTGCCGTCGACCCCCTGAGCGGTGTCGTGGAGAAAAGGCATATATATCCAGCGATTATCGAAAACCTGACCGCCACGGATGCCGGCATGGATCTGGTGCTAAGGCCCGACGCAGATAAAAAAACGCAGATGCAAATCGCTTATCATCCGAACGCCAGGATAGGCCCTCCGATGCCTAATTTTCTGTGGGTGCCCGGACGCGCTATTTATGACTCCAACCAAGGGCGGGGTCTCTTTGACGTTATCGGGCTGAAAGGCAAAGACCGCGATGAGGAGGTCCAGCGAATCCTCAACGACGAAAAGCGCGACCCGACCAACCCATACCTACCCTTATTAAGAGGCATCCTGAGTGGCCCAAACGGCCCCACTGCCGCATCAAACGCGGCCATCGAAAGGGCGATCACGATGCCCGTGTCTTGGGTCGAAAAACTTCAGATGGCCCAAATATTGGATTATGTCGGCCGGACAGAAATGAGCGACAAGCTTTACGCCGCGGCACAACAGGACTTGCGCGATAACGGTGGTGACTTTGAAAGCATCATCTCAAATATTTCACTCGTGTACGTCAGTATTCTCATGGATTCGATCAAGGAGGCCGTGGAATCAGGCGATCTTGAACGCACGGACTTCCTCGCAAACCGACTCTTTGAGATCTATCCGTCCATCGAATTCCGCGGCACGACATGGATGGATCTCTCGCACTGGTTTGCCGCTCAAGGCAACGAAACCCTAGCCCAAAAATGGGCACTTCGCGGAAAAGAGGCGTTTTTTCAGGACCGGACCTCGCGCGACGCCGCAATCGCCGACATCTGGTTGCATATCTGGAGCATGGTTCCGCTTGTCCTCTTGTTGATGGCACTTTGGATTGGCGTGCGGCCGTCGTTTCCGAAGCCGACAAAAACCGAGATTGCGGTGTTCGCGGTGTTCATCGTGGTGGGTTGCGTGGCGTCTTTTCTGGCAGTTCGACAGGTCGAAATCCTCGGATTCCTCAACGAACAACCAGAAGACTTTTCGCTGGGGGCGACGTCGTCTCCTGACGCTCTCAGATGGCTTGAATCCCTCACACCGTCGCCAGAACGCGACGTCTTGATTTCCAAGGCAAAAGAGGCCCAGAGCCACCTGGGCACCGACGTTGCGCCTGAAGCACTGGATCGTCAGAGGTTAGAGGTCGCCCGCGTTCAAACCGCCACGACACGCACTTGGAAAAAGATGGGGCAAAAAGTCCAAGAAGTCATTCTGACAACTGGACGTTCGACGGGTCTCGCGCTTTGGATCGTTTTGGCAATGATCTTGGGTGTGGTCATGCGAAAACGTTCGGACAAGGCACGAAGGAGGTTTGTACTGCTGATCCCGGGAAGCCATTGCGGGCCGTTCGCTCCGTTGGTTCAATCGCTCTTTGTTCTTGGAATGCTTGTGTGGACGTTCGGGAGCATTCTGGAAGTGTCTTTGACGGGCAGCTTCTCAAGATTTCTCGGCCTAACAGAAGGCAAATACCTGCTACCCCGAACCGAAATTGGGCTCACGTTGATTGGTTTTGCGCTGCTGATTCATCTCGCGACTTCCGTCTACGTGTGGCGACGACAGCCACAAGGCGGGAACATAAGAACGTCGTTTTAGCGGTTGTGGACAGGATGCCCGCAACCCAGATCCAACCGACAAAAAAAGGTCGAGGGGTAAGTCCCTCGACCTTGATTTTATCGGGACGCCAAACGCGTTAATCCGATCAGCGGCGGCGACGGAAGCGCAGGCCGAAGAGGCCGAGAAGGAGGAGAATTCCTGATGCACCAGGCCCATTAGCCGAGGCACATCCGCAACCATCTTCTGTACCGCCGGACAAATCATTGCCGCCGGTCGTTCCGTTATTCGTCGAATTATTGGTCGAATTATTCGTACCGTTATTGGTGCCATTATTCGCCACGACTTCTGAAACAGTGATGCTAACAGTTGTCGTCATTCCGTCGGCGCCTGTCGCCGTTACGGTGTTTTCACCTGCGGCCACATCAGTGAAGGTCGCAGTCCAATCGCCGTTGGCATCGACAGTCACGGTCTGCATCGCATCACCCAGCGTGACCACCACAGTGGTACTCGGCTCGCCGGTTCCCGAAACGGTGATGGAGCCTGCATCCAGCGTGGCGCCTTCCGCAGGCGAAGTGATTGTCGCGGTAGCAGGTACGATGGCCATCTCGACGGTGAACGTGCGGGTTTCCGAATTCACATCGCCAGCAGCGTTCTGCCCCTGAACCGTGTGCGAGCCAGGCATCAAGTTCGTAAGCGCATAAGTCCAACCACCATTTCCGTCCACCGTGGCCGTTCCAACGGCGGCGCCGTCGAGCCAAACCGATACTTCGGCGACTGCGGCGGTGGTTCCAGTCACCATAGGGTTGGCGTCGGTCATCGCGCCTTCGACAGGCGAGGTGATGGTGATGAGTCCAAGTTCAAAGGTGAAGGTCACAGACGATGACGAGGCATTTCCCAACGCATCTGTCGCGGTAAGTTCGATCGTGTAGTCGCCCGACTGCGTGAGTGTGAGCGGAGTCGTAAACGCACCGAAACCTGGGTCGACGTTCAAAATCTCTGCGCCCATTGAATCGGTCACGATCAACGTCACGGTATCTGCGGTGTTGTCAGAGTCACCCGAGATACTCACTGGCGAGCCATAGACGGTGGTGCCGTCCGTGGGATCCGTGATGGAGACGACAGGAGCCGTGAGGTCGACCTCGAAACTCAGCGGTCCAGCCGTGGCGGTGTCTGCGCCGATCGTCGAGGTGGCTTCGAGTGTGTAGGAGCCTTCGGCCAGCGCAGCTGCGTCGATCGTCCAATCTCCGTTGGCATCGACACTGGGATACAAGGTTTGAACGACGGTGCCAGCGGCGTCCAAGATCTGCACTTCGACCGTCGAAATCGACGTGGCCGTGCCAGTTATGGTCGGTGTGGCATCCGCCGTGGCGTCAAGGTCCACCGGCGAAGTGATGGCAATGGCTGCAGCTGGAACGAGATTCTGAAACGAGGCCTCGTCGAGTTCGAAGCGGAATCCGTAGTAGGTCGCAATATTCTGAATTCTAAACACGATGGTGTTCGAACCGTGGACAAAATTCGTATTCGTGGGCAGTTCAGACACACAAGTCGTCTGTTGGTTATTGCCCGCGGCCGTGACGGCAACGGCAGCACCATTGACCCAAACGACATGGTTACAGCCGGTCAGGTAACCCGAGTCGGTGGTGTTTCGCGACGCGTCATCAAACCCGAGGTGGTACTTGATTTTCACGGTCGAAAGGTCCGCTGTTGCCGGAATATCAAAGGTTTGGCGCCACAAAAAGATACTGTTGGCGGCCGTCGTTTGTACGTACGAAGGATGGGCAATCGGCCGAGCCACTGCGTCGTTTCCGACGGGATGATTCACCCAGACACCGCCGCAGGAGCCGCAATAATTCGTCTTGGCTTGAACGGCACTCATCCACACGGGAGTGTTGAAGGCGACCTCCCAATGAGTATCGGTCGCGCCTTCTGCGATCGGAGCGCCCGACGCGTCAACGCCCGTGTTGAAGATGTCCAAGTCCGTGCGCTGCATTTCGTAGGTTGCCGAGACTTTTTCAAAACGAAACCCGTAGTAGGTTGCGAGGTTCGTTATCCGAAACTCAAGCGTATTTTGCCCCGCCACGAACCCGGCTGCGCTTGGAATTGTGGCCGCACATTCTGTCCGCTGATTGTCACCGGCAGCCGCCAACTCGTAGCCCGTCCCATTCACCCATACCGTATGGTTACAGCCTGCAAGGTCAGCGTTATCCGCCGCGTTTCGCGACACGTCATCAAACCCGACCTTGTACGAGATCGTGACCGTGTCGAGTGCCGCATTCGCTGGAAGGTTGAACGTGGTGCGCCACGAGAATTTCAGACCGGGCGCGGCCTGCTGAATATAATTGGGATGGGCAAGCGGGCGAGCGACCGTGTCGTCTCCAATGGGATGGTTCACCCAAACGCTGCCACAAGATCCGCAAAAGTTCGTGAATTCCTGAACCGCGCTCTGCCACGGACTTGCGCCGACGGAAGTTTCCCAGTGCGAGTCCACCGTGCCACGTGTGATGGGCATCGCGCCGCCATCCACGCCAGTCGAATAAAGGTCCGCAATCTCCAGAGTCTGCGCTGAAACAGAACTAGCGCCCAAGAGCAAGCAGGCAAACGCCAGCCCCGAAATCGAATACTTCATAAGTCTTCCATCCATTGTTTTCAGGCACATAGCGCCGATAGTGTGTTCGCGCTTTTGCCAGAAATCGGGACAATTGGGAAGATGTCTTGTGTCACCTTAAGAGCTACAAAACCGGAACCAAAACACATCGCACGGCGAGCCTAAATGTTCAGAACAGAGTTGAAAAAATCTCGCCTCGTATGGCAGATGATTTGAAACGTTCTGCACATTATTTTTTTGCCTTTTTGGAAGCCAAATGACGTACGACGACTTTCTAGAACTCGCTGAAAAACCCGAAGGCCTGGCGTCACCAAAGTGGTCCGCCTACCCACTGTGGTTTGACGATCACGCCACGCTGGCCGAGGAAGTTGCGCAGTTCACCGTGATCGATGATTTCATGACTGACCACGAAATGGACGATTTCGAGGAAGATTTCCACGAACATTTCCCCGGCTTCCAGATTTTTGCAGCATGCGACGTGAGCAAAGCAGACGACGAACCCGGCTTTGCGACAGATTCGTACTCCGAATTCTTCTTAGCCGTAGACACGAGCTCCGACACCGAGGCTGTGTTTCTTTGGACGGGTGCGGGAGAGTTTGAGCCGCTCTTTGATACCTTCGAGATGTTCTGGGCATCGCTTGAGCCCTGGCCGCTCGACCGATAGCCATTTTTACCGACGCGCCTACGCTTTCTTTTCTGGTTTAAGACGCGCCGACGGTCATCAAATTGAGATTCGTTCGAAGCGCTTTGGTCGCAGCGCCCGCGACGTCAGCTGACACACCAGCCCGCATCAGCACCCAAAAGCCAACCAGAGCACACGCAAGAAGACGACTTTGGGCGTGGCAGTCAACATCCGCACGAAGCTGGCCGTTATTCTGAGCATGGACGAGAGCGTTC
>JBFFMO010000120.1:0-8637 GCA_041554035.1 Allomicrovenator sp.
CTTCTTCGTTCCAGATGAAGGGCTGATCCATGTCCGTTCAGCCTCGCGAGTTGGCCATTCCGATCTCGACGTCAACCGCCGCCGCGTCGAGTCGATCCGCTCCGCTTTCGCGCAACAACCTTAGCCCGGGTGTGCCAGTGCTTGTGTGCCACGTGTGTACTGGCACGCAGAGCGTGCCAGTGCGGATTTGCCCAAAACGAAGGCGTCGATGTTGATTTTCAGGAGATGGACCTTTTTAAGATGCCCTTCAACGAAGAGTTCGACGTGATCGCGACCTCGGGGGCGTTTGGTCATATTTTGCAGCCCGACCAAAAGAAATTCATCGACTTGGTCTGGAAGTCTTTGCGTCCCGGTGGTCGTTTTATTTTCATCACGGGGCCGATGCCCTCCGTGTCCGACCCTGCGTATTGGCTGGCGCGCGGATTTAACGCCGCGATGCATGTGCGCAACGCATTGATCGACCCGCCATTTATCATGTTTTATTTAACGTTTTCTTTGGAACGCGCGTCGGCTTTATTATGGGAGCGCGGCTTCGAGATTCGCACCGAAGAGCCTTATCGAGGCACTCCCTATGCACGAGGCCGACTGGTCATCGCCCGAAAACCTGCAGCGACTAAGCCGTAAGGCGGCGAATTTCGTCGGCGAGTCGGCCGTCGTCCAGAAGTCCAAGCAGGCGGTGGCCGCCGGCATCGACCGATTTTAATTCGATCTTTGTTTCTGTGGCCATCAGCTCAGAGTCGGTGAATGGAACAACGTCATCTGTAGGGTCGTGAAAAATTACGACGGGGATGTCCTGGCATTTTTCATTTAATTTCTGAAGTGTGGCCTCAAAATCGTTGCGCATCGTGCGGCGACTTACTGAGCCTGCCGCGGGTGCGAGCAAGATGGTTGGGCCGTGCCAGATGCCGTCGGTCAACAATTTTACGGCGACGGCGCCACCCCAGCTCGACCCCACGACAATATCAGGTTTGGCCGAACGGACGGCATCGGCCTGAATGGCGACACAGGCGTCAAAGCTCTTGCCCATGGCCTGAGCGGTCATATCCTTGGCCCGCAATTTAACCCAAAGACGCGACATCAAGATGGCGCAAAGGGCAAACCACAAAGAATTGCTCTGCGTCGCCCAACCTTCCATCACCGACACGGCCAGGAATCCGATGATGATGGCCAACACGACCCAGGGCTCTCTGAGCCGCAGGAGGTTTCGAATCACGGAATTTCGACGTTTTAGGTCCATGATCGACATGAACATGTCTTCGGCTTGCACATTAAAACCCTGCTCGCGCAATTTGATGACCTTGGTGCCGTTTGGATGGCCTTCTAGGCCGTGAATGAAGAGTATGCGTTTTTTTGTCATGGGCGGCATGGTGTCCCTGCTTGAGGCACAAGGCAAGTCTGCTAGAGTCCCCGCGTTGCACGAGACAAGCTTGCAGGGATTTTGAATGAAACGTTTATTGATTTTGTGGATGGTTGCTGGGGTTTTGGGGCTTTCTGCCTGTTCTGATGACACGGCGTCCGAGCCGACAACGGTGACGTGTCAGGTTCAAGAACACCTGGTCGATGGCGTCTGCACGGCCTGCCCGTTGGGTTCGATCAACGGTGCCGGCGACGACCCCAGCGATGGAAATACAGCCTGTGTTCCCGTCTACTGCATTTCAAACAGTCGCGTGGAATCAAACGAGTGTGTTCCGTGTGCTACGGGCACCACGAACGAAGCCGGTGACGACGCCAGCGGCGTAGATACGCAATGCGAGTCTGCTCTATGTGTGGCCGACGAGTTTGTGCGGGATAACGTCTGCTTTCCTTGCGAAAATGGCGGTCGGAACCTTCCCGGTGACGACGCCAATGGCGCAGACACGATTTGTGACGGCGACCTTTGCCCGTCGAACCAATTTGTGGTCTCGAATCTGTGTTTGCCCTGCCCAGATGGAATGACTAACGAGCCGGGTGACGACGCGTTGGGAGCCGATACGGCTTGTGATGCGGTCCTTTGTGAGGCGGACGAATATGTGTCTTCGAACTCCTGCATGCCTTGTGATGTCGGGACAACAAACGCGGCGGGTGATGACGCTTCGGGCGTGGACACCACCTGTGATGCTGCAGGTGCCTTGTGTGCGTTCAACGAATATGTGTCGTCCAATCTCTGCACGGCTTGCCCCTCAGGCACGACACACCCAGCCGGCGACGATCCCGCCGGTGCCGATACGGTCTGCGAAGTCGCCGATGCCTGCGCGTTGGTCCTTGGCGTGCAATGCCCTGACTTTGAACAAGCTTATTTGAAGGCTTCAAATACCGACCCCAACGATCGTTTTGGTCAAGCCATCGCCTTGGACGGCAACACGCTCGCCGTTGGAGCATGGGTCGAAGCGAGTTCGGCCACAGGAATTAATGGGGACCAGACGAATAATGATGCCACAAATAGTGGAGCGGTTTATGTGTTCACCCGGAACGGGACGACGTGGGCGCAGCAGGCGTATATCAAGGCATCCAATACGGGCTCCGGGGATTATTTCGGGTACGCGCTGGCGCTCAATAATCAGACCCTGGTCGTCGGCGCCCGCGCTGAATCGAGTGATTCTACAGGCGTTGGTGGGGCGCAAGATAACGACGATGCCCCTGCCAGTGGCGCCGTCTATGTTTACCGGCGAACGGGAATGACCTGGGCACAAGAGGCGTATTTGAAGGCTTCTAATGCCGAAACGGAGGACCGCTTTGGCACATCGGTGGCGTTGGATGGAAACACCCTTGTCGTGGGTGCGCCCAATGAAAAAAGTGGAGCGGTTGGCGTGAATGGGGACCAGACCAATAACTCGCGGTTTGGGTCCGGTGCAGCGTACGTGTTCAAACGCGTTGGATCGAATTGGGCACAAGAGGCCTACTTGAAAGCGTCGAACGCAGGCAAAGGTTATTTCGGGACCTCGGTCGCGATTCAGGGCGATACCGTGGTGGTCGGCGCTCCGGAAGAAGACTCGTCGTCGACCGGCATCAACGGCACACCAGACCAATTGGCACCTGTTTCTGGAGCTGCCTACGTATTCACTCGCTCGGGCACGAACTGGGCGCAGGAAGCTTATCTGAAGGCTTCGAATACCGGTGGTGACGACAATTTCGGTGCATCATTGGCCATCGACGGAGACACTCTTGCCGTTGGTGCATGGGGCGAAGACAGTAACGCCGCTGGCGTAGGCGGAGACCAATTAAACAACTCGGTTTTTCAAACTGGCGCCGTCTATCTATTCGTTCGCGCCAATGGGATTTGGGCGCAGCAGGCGTACATCAAGGCTTCCAACCCGATTCAATCCGCCTATTTTGGTCATTCAGTGGCGTTGCAGGGTGACGTGCTGGCCGTTGGTGCATGGGGCGAATCAAGTGCTTCCACAGGGGTGAATGGAGATGAATCCGCCACTAACCAGTCAAACGCGGGAGCTTCATATTTGTTTCGGCGCTCGGCAACGACATGGACTCAGCAAGCCTATTTGAAGGCCTCCAACACCGATCGAGACGACTATTTTGGTTATGCGCTTGGCCTCGATAACGGCACGCTCGCCGTGAGTGCCACGCTCGAAGACTCGAACGCCACAGGCGTTAACGGAGATCAGACAAATAACGATGCCGACCTGGCTGGTGCCGTGTACATTCGCCTCATTGCGCCCTGAGGCTCGTGATGCACATAATGGTTGCCGCAAGCATCAAGTAGGGTCGGACTCCTCCGACTGAAACAAGCCGAATTTCGAGGTCAGCTAATGAACCACAAGGTCGAAGATTCAACCGTGGTGATTGCTGGTGCACGCGGTTTTGTGGGCCGGAAACTCATTGAACGCCTGAGCGGTCATGCAAGAATCATTGGGCTATCGAGGCGTGCTTCTCAGGAAGATGGCGTCGAGTGGCGCGAGTGCGATTTGTTTTCGCGTGCGGACACCGAAGCAGCCCTGAAAGGGGCGGATTATGCGGTGTATCTTGTCCACTCGATGCTTCCCAGCGCGCGACTGACGCAAGGGGATTTCGAGGATTTTGACCTGATTTGTGCAGATAATTTTGCGCGGGCTGCAAAAGAAAACGGCATCAGACATATCGTGTATTTGGGCGGCATTCTGCCTGAAGGAGATGGAGTTTCGCGGCATCTTGAGAGTCGTCACGAGGTCGAAGCCGCGTTGGGGGCTTACGGTACGCCGGTGACTTCCTTGCGAGCAGGCATGATTGTCGGCCCGAATGGGTCGTCGACGGCTATCGTGGTGCGTTTGGTCCAGAAGCTGCCCGTCATGATTTGCCCGTCCTGGACGCGTGAACGGACCCAGCCTATCGCGCTGAATGATGTCCTGAGTCTGATTGAATTCACGCTTGGAAATGAAGAGCTTTACGACCAGATTTTTGATGTGGGTGGTCCCGACACGATGACCTACAAAATGATGATGGAGCGAACCGCCAGATTGCTGGGCTTAAAACGAACATTTTTTGATTTTCCGGCCGTGGCCCCGGCACTTTCGTCAGGGTGGGTCAGCCTGATTACCAGTGCGCCAATGGAGTTGGTACGGCCGCTGATTGAAAGCCTTGAACACAGCATGATTGCGTCAGATAACGACCTGATTGGGCGTTCTGGCTTGGCGTTGACGTCTTTTGAAGATTCAATGGGTGAAGCCGTCGAATTCGAGGTTTCGCGGCAAGCCGAACCGGTCGCTTTTGATAAACGCGGGGCGAGTCGGCAGGAGGACAAGGTGGTGCGCTCGGTGCAGCGGTTGCCGCTGCCAGAGGGGCGAAATGCGGCTTGGGTGGCCGACGAATACATGCGCTGGCTGCCCGATTTTATGGCGCCGATTATGAGGGTCGAGGTCGAAGACGACGTCACGCGTTTTTTTGTGAACGGGCTCGCCAAACCCCTGCTTGAGTTGAAGTTGGCGGAAGTCAGCGCCACCGATCGGCAGCTGTTTTGGATCGTGGGAGGCCTGCTTGCCAACGAGAATCCTAAGGCACGGCTGGAGTTTCGTGAGGTTTTGGACGGGCAAGCGGTGATTGCGGCGATCCATGATTTTGAACCACGACTTCCTTGGTATATTTATCGAAACACTCAGGCGTTGGCGCACCTCTTTGTGATGCACGGTTTTGCAGACCATCTTCGAAAAGTGGCTTAGACATGAATACTTGCCGAACGGAAACGTAATTAGAACTCACGCCCACAGGGTATTTTTGGAGAGAATATTTTGTACAACGTTAAAAAATTGCGAAGAAATCTGGCTCTTGGATTGAGTTTTGGGGCCATGCTTGGAATGGCGGCCTGTGGTTCTTTTCAGATGCCGGAGGGCATGAAAGCGCAGGGCCTTTTTGGTGAGGAGACCACGGGGACTGACGCAGCCGAGCCGGGTTCTGGGGTTCACGTGCCGGCGCAAAACGCGCAACCCATGGCATCGTCACAATTTGAAGCGCTGAAGACCCAAGTCGCCGACGCAGGCATGGCGAATAAAAAAATCGCCCTTGTCGAAGAAGCCGGAGCTTCTGCCTATTTTTCGGCGGACCAGGTTGGGCAATTGGCCGCCCTGATCGACATGAAGAATCAACGTGTAGAACTTGTGGAGTCGATCGTTGAACGCATTTTGGATTTGGATAATTCGGCGGCGGTCACAGCGATGCTCACTTTTGCAGACGAGCGCGCTGACGTCGAATCGATCATGAGCAAGGCGCAGGCTGCAAGGGCTAAAGAAGAAACGCGACTTGCCGAGGCCGAGCGTGTCGCGCAAGAAAAACGCGTCGCCGAGGCAGCTCGAATCGAACAAGAAAATCGAGACGCCGAAGCAGCCCAGGCTGCCCAAGCATCCGAAGCGGCTACCGTGAACTCCTCATCCTCGACAACGACCCAGAGCTCATCGAATAGCTCGGCCTATTGTTGCATCAACGGAAAGTATAACTCTTGCGAGAGCGCCGCCGCTGCCGGGTCGTGCATGGGTTGGGGGAAATGTTTCTTCGATTGCACAGTGGACGGCGGGTCGAATTGTCAGGACACATGCGCAGACGAATATCCGTTGATTCGTCAGTGTCAGGCCGACGCGTCGAGGGATAGTCAGTGTGCGAATTAATTTAATGCGTTAGTTTGTGACATGAAAAAAAACCGAATCATTGTCGCCGTTGTGATAGCTGGGGCGGTTGGCGCAGGGCTCTGGTGGGGTTTAAGGCAAGACCCTCTGGTCGAGATGGCCCCAATTGAAACCCGCGAGGTTGTGGAAGTCTATGTCGCCACAGGGCGACTTAATGCCGCGACCGTCAGTGAGGTAGGCAGCGAACTCGCGGGTCGCATCGCGACAGTTCACGTTGAACAAGGGGAGCGTCCTAAAGCTGGGCAGCCGCTTGTGGATCTGCAACCGATGGATGCGAAGCTCTCGATGCAACAGGCCGAGGCGCGTGTGGCGATTGCGGAGCAGGAATTATCGCGGACACGAACGGGGGCGACCCGCGCCCGGGTTGACGAGGCGCGGGCCGCGCTTGCGTCCGCTGAAGCGGCGCTCGAGCAGTCGAAGAAGGAGCTTTCGCGGTTTTCAGCGATGGCGAAACAAGGGGTGCAAACGCCGGCCGTCGTGGAGCGTGCCACCACCGACATGCGTCGTGCGGAATCCGAAGTTGCGGGAGCGCGGGCGCGTCTGGATGACCTCAAAGCTCAGCCGCGTGCCGAGGATATTCGGGTTGCTCAGGCAAGGGTCGACGAGGCGATGGCCAACGTGGAGCAGACCAAGGCGGCGTTGGGGAAGACCACCATCACGGCACCTTTTGACGGTCTGGTGATTCGGGTGGATGCCGCGCCGGGCGAAAACGTCTCACCGGGCCAAACCTTGGTCACGATCGCCGACACACAAGGCATGGAAATCTTTGCCGAGGTCGATGAGGACTACTTTTTGCGACTCGCGCCCGGACAGTCGGCGACGCTCGTCTTCCCCTCGGTGGCCGACAAGCGTTTTGAGGCGACGGTGACTCGTGTCGGCCCAGAAGTCGATTCGGAGCGTGGTGTGGTGGGGCTTCACCTTAAGCCGGCAAGTCTGCCGCCCTATGTCGTTCCTGGCCTGACGGTGGACGTGGCGGTGGAGCTTAAACGCCTGGCCGAAGCGCGTGCCGTGCCGCGGTCTGCGGTCGTTTTTGAGGACGGCAAACCCTTTGTGTTTGTGATCGAAGATGGAATCGCGCGCCGCCGTTCCGTGGCCATCGCTGCTGAAGGCGACGAAGACCTTGCGATTAAGGACTTTGATCCCGCGATTAAGTCCATCATTCGCGATGCGTCTTCGGTGATGGATGGCGACGCATTGCGCGCTCAAGATACGAAAAAAGAGGCCCACTGATGTGGCCCGACCGGCTCTCATGGAGTTTCGCCTGGCGCAGTCTGCTTGGCTCAGGGCGCCTTACGGCTCTAACGCTGATCGTGGTGGGCGTAAGCGTCGTGTTGGTGATCTTTTTGAGTTCGCTCATTGAAGGTTTGCGCCTGCAGCTCGTTCGAGAAACCACGGGGGCCATTCCGCATATTGTGATTCAGCCTACGTCGCGCGAACCCTTGCGTCCCGCGTCGCTCTCGGATGAAAAAACCGATGTGGTTGGCAAGCGGTCGACCTGGACCCGAGAGCGCACGACGATCGATGATTGGCGGCGCTGGACAACCTTCGCCGAAAATTTTGACCCAGCTGTGGTGGCGGTGGCTCCTCTGGCTGAGGGCTCCGGTTTTGCAGGGCGGGGCTCGCAGCGTTATCCGATTCGAATCTACGGCATGGAACCACGGAAATTTGACCGCGTGGTGCCGATTCAGTCGAGTCTGGTATCGGGGCGGTTTTATCGTTTGGGGCCCGAGGAATGCGCCCTCGGTGCGAAGCTCGCAGAAGACCTTGGCGTGGATATCGGCGGTCGGATTCGGGTGACAAGCTCGGACGGGGATGCCACCGATAAGCGTGTGGTGGGCATTTTTCGGACTGGGTTTTCGGGTCTTGATGAGGGCGCGCTTTTTATGCCCCTTGGGGATGCGCAGGCGCTTCTGGGGATCGGGGCTGCGGTCACAAGTATCGGCATCCGTGTTTCGGACGTGTTCCAAGCCGAGGGAATCGCCTTTCGAATGGGCCGTCAGGTGCCCCATGAGGTGCGAGATTGGACGAAAGACAACACTCGACTGCTTGGGGCCCTGAAGGCCCAGAAGAGCTCCAGCGACATGATAACGGGCTTTACGGCTTTGGCTGCGTCGTTTGCCATCGCCAGCATCCTGATTGTGCTCGTCACCAATAAACTTCGAGAAATCGGCATTCTTAAGGCGATGGGGGCTACTCGACGACAGATTCGCACGATTTTTGCGATTCAGGGGGCGGTGCTTGGCGGCATGGGGGCAGTGTTGGGCTCGGGGCTAGGCGTCCTGCTCGTGGTTGGTCTTTCGAGTATTCGTGTGGTTCAGGCCGGCACGGGTCGACTTGGACCGCTGTTTCCGTTCGAAATCTGGCCGGAACTCATCGTGGTGACGGTGATTTCGTCGACTCTGCTCGGTCTGCTCGCGGCGGTGATTCCCGCACGCCGCGCCGCGAATGTAGATCCGATGGAGGTCATTCGTGGAGAATAAAGAGCCGGTCATCCAATTGCTGAACGTCAATAAAGTCTACGAAGGCGTGGTCCCCACGCCGGTGCTCTTTGATA
>JBFFMO010000121.1:0-8607 GCA_041554035.1 Allomicrovenator sp.
ACCTGAAACGGGTATTTTGCGGCGTTTTCGATCCGGTCCTGTTGGAGTATCACATCCAAGAGTCGACTTGGTCCCATCACGCCTCCAAGGCTCGTTTCCGCCATCTAGACGGCTTTGGACGGTAGCTCGACGGCTTTCTGGAAACAAGATGCCCCACACCCTGCTCGCTGCCTGCTGCCAACGTAAGGTAGGGTACGACACGACCTCTCCACGGATCCCCATGATAGACGAATTTGCAGCCTTTCTGACCACAGTCGACCCCGACGATCCTCGGCTCATCATTCGCTGGATCGATGAAATGAGCCCCGTTGTGGAGCTGCCAAGTGGTTATACGGTGAAGCGTGTCGTAAGTCTGACTGTTACAGCCAGAGTGAATGGAGGAGCCGTCCAGAAGACCTTTGAAGGGCTCAAGCGTACGGATGTGAACCCGCTCCTGGCTGGGCGGAGATTCAGGGTCACGTTTATCAGTGGCAACAAACACCGCACATAATGGCTAGCCCCAGACGCACGAAAGGACCAAATCCATCCCCCAACGGTAATTTGGTCCTTCCTATGTGCTGCGCTCCCCCCACTAAGCCCAATACCAAAAATGTGTGAAAAACCAGCTTAGGTCTGCATGACTTATGAATCCAGTGCATGTTACTTTACGTAACGCTGCATGGAGTGCATGTATGAGACTAAGTGCCATCGATCTCAATCTTTTGCCCTACCTTCACGCCCTGCTTGAGGAAGGCAGCGTGTCGGCCGCCGCCAAGAGCGTGGGCTTGTCCCCAACAGCGATGAGCCACGCCCTGGCACGACTTCGTGTTCTTCTTGAGGACGACCTGCTCGTGCGTTCGGGCCGCTCGATGGTGCTTACCGAGCGCGCAGAGTCGTTGCGCGGTCGAGTGCAAAAAACGATCGAAGATGTCCGCGCCACGATGCGGCCGGTGGGGCCCTTGGAGCCCTCGAGAATTGAACGGCTTTTTCAGGTCCGCACCAGCGATCATGTGGTCCATCTGGCCATGGCAGGTATGGATGAGTGGTTTCGTGCCGCGCCCAAAGCCACCCTTCAATTTTTGCCCATCCAGGTCGACGATGCCGAGGTTCTGCGCGCGGGTTCGCTCGATCTGGCCATCGGCGTGTATCGCGAATTGCCTCCCGAAATCCGCCGTCGGGATCTCTTTCACGATAATTTTGTGGTGTTGGTGCGAAGCGGCCACGACCTTTTGAGCGAGCCACTGACGGCTGAACGTTATGCAGGCGCGAGTCATATTCAGGTGGCCACGCGCGGTCGCCCAGGCGGCGTGATCGATAATCGCCTGCGAGCCCTCGGGCATACCCGCCATATCGCGATCGCTGTCCCCTATTTCCAGACCGCACTCGAGCTGGCGTCGACATCCAACCATGTGGTCACGATTTCACGACGACTGGCCGACCGTTATGCAGCGCGTCTGGGGCTTGAGGCGATGGTTTTGCCCATCGAAATGTGGGGCTACACGGTAGAAATGATCTGGCATCCGCGCCACGACGGTGACCCAGCCCACGCGTGGCTGCGTGAGGGGTTCATTGAGGCCATCGCGTCTGTCGAGCAGGAAGAGTGATCAACGGCCGCTACGAGCGGCCTTGAGCAGTTGTACGTTGGGTGCGGCCAGGATGAACACGACCAAGACGATGAAGAACAGGCTCTGCTGAAAATACGTGAAGGAAGCCAGCACCAGCAGCGCGACAAAAAACAACGAAATCCAAGCTGTGAGCTCGTAGGAACGTCGGGTGTTGCGTGTGACTTTCTGAATCACGCTTCGCATCACATTTCCGCCATCGAGTGGGAAGATCGGAAGCAAATTAAAGATCGTCCACACAAGGTTGGCGATTGCCATATCTGTGACAAATTCGCCAGCCAAACCACCGGGTTTTACAAAGTACGAGATCGCGCCAAAAATCACGGTCAACGAAAAGCTAAACGCTGGACCAGCCAGCGAGATGATGATGGATTGCCCCGGGGGCGTTGCCGCTCGGTTGGTGTTGATGGTCACACCGCCCATACCCTGCAAAATAATGGTGCTTTTGCCATACCCAAATCGGTCGATCGCCAAGGCATGTCCGTACTCGTGCCATAAGACGCTGATAAAAAGGATCGGAGCCCAAAGCAGGCCGGAGACGAGCTGGTCGGCTGTTCGCACATTTTGGAACGCAAAAAACGCGATCAAAAGCAGAAACCAAGCTTCCAGAAAAACCGGATTTCCATGGAGTTTAAATAGCTTCCAACGGGGGACTTCGAACATATGTACTCTCCTTGCGCTCTTTGCGCGGCCACTAAGCTAACCACGGACCTTCAAGGTCAAGCTGGGACACAACGGGCAGAATTCCCGCGCACCAAGCCTTCAGTCCAAGTCATAGCGGCCAGAACACCCGCACATCGAACCAAAGGCCCGCGGATGAAGCGCAATCCGCAAAAGGCCGCTGACCATGTATTATTTGATATCCGCGAATGCGGTGTTAACCTGCGGGCATAGGTCATAAAACCAAGGACGGTTAATGACCGGGAGTCGTGTTTTGAAGAGACTAATTCCAAGTCTAATCGCAGCCTGCTTGTGCGCCATTGCCGCACCAGCACACGCTGTGCCGCCTGCGCAGGTCCGAGGACTCGACCTGACCGCGATCCTTGGCGTGTGCGACCAAGCACGCAAAATCCAACTTGAAATTGTGGGTGCCGAGCCTCGAACTTTTAGCCGCTTGAACACCATCGTGATCGATCCCGGTCATGGCGGAGTCAATCAAGGCGCGCTCGGAGTCGCCGGAATCCACGAGAAATTCATCACGCTTGAGCTCGCCTACGCGCTGCGCGAAGAACTTCAAAAGAAGTACCCGGGCGCTCGCATTGTCATGACCCGGTATTGGGACATGTCGGTGAGCCTCTCGGACCGCATCGCATTTGCCAACGCTCAGGACGCCGACCTCTTTGTGTCGTTGCATTATAACGCCGCAAGTCACGCCAAGGCCGTTGGTTTTGAAACCTATTTTCTGGCCTCCGCCGAAGCGACACCGGGCTCGGAACAGATCAAAGGTCAGCCGATTGCGACCGCGTCGATGGAAGTCACGGGCATCCCTCAGAATCTTTCGACTGCACCACGCGCCACGACGTTTAACGAAGTCGTCGTCGACATTCAGGCCGATCTTGCGCGTCAACGCCAACATCAGGACAGCGCCCTTTTTGCCAAGCTTGCCAACGAAGGCCTTGACCGCAAACTTACGGGTGTGAACCGCGGCGTGAAACAAGCCAATTTCGGCGTGCTCCGTGGCGCTCAGATGCCGGCCATCGTCGTGGAAAGCGGCTTTGTCTCGCATCCAACCGAAGGCAAAGCGATTTTGACTCCAAGTCACCGCGCACAGATTGTGGGCGGCCTCATCGAGTCCATCGAGTCCCTCGATCGTCTTTTGGACCAACGTGATGCCCCAGCTAAGTAAAGCTCTTATCGTCCTGCTCTTTTTGGGTGGTTGTTCTTCGGCTCCTCCGGCCGAAGAGCCCGAAGTGATGGGGCGAGACACCCTCACCGAAGACGATCGCGAGATCCCAGCACCGGTCAGACCGGCTGCACCGACGTCGCAGGACGGCGCTGAACCGGTTGAATACGGTCCCACGGTCGAGATGACGATTCTGACCGAAGGCCGAACTCATATCGGCCCAGGCGGCGTCCAAATCACGGTCGAAAAACTTACACCAGGTTCGCCCGCAACAGTTGGTTTGATCTTCCGAACAGAAAAGGAAGAGTCGGCCGCTGATTTTAAGGCGAATTACGCTGAAGGTGTGGCGTACGGACTTTTGTACACGCTCGAAGTCAACGATGACCAACTCACATTGCGGGTTGAGCCGACAGCCATCACCGGCCCCATCGACATGAATGCAGCGGCCATGATTGCCCAGAGTGATTTTTCGGAACGCCCGGAATGTCAGGGAGAACCCAGAACCGGCGACGGTGGCGTACTCAACCAGAGCATTGGAAACACCAATGGGACGGTCACGGTGCGTCGACTTCGCAGCAAAGACGACATTCTTTGTTCGACGGTGGTCGGCCTCTACACACGCCGCATCATCGAATAGCCGGAAAATACTTCCGGTTCGACGGAACTTCTTTCTGTCCGCCCCCATTCCAAATCGCTGAACCCCGCATAGAAACTCGATCTTAGATCATGGCACACCGTTTGCTCTACTCTTTGGGCAAGAGAGGTCATCATGAGCGACGGAATCTTCACAGCAGTCAGCGGCGCAATCGCCCGACAGGTCCATCTGGACACCGTCTCCCACAATCTTGCCAACGTTGAGACCCCAGGCTACCGCGCACGTTCGGTCCGTTTCGAGGAACTCCTCGTCGACCGCGCAACGGGGATGAGTCAGGTCCAAATTAAGAATGACGACATCGACCTTTCACCAGGCATCACCGAAGGCACCGAAAACCCATTCGATGTCGCCATCGAGGGTGACGGATTTTTCACCGTCGATACGGGCTCAGGCGTGGGCCTGACTCGAGCCGGTCGATTCCGCGCCGACGACCAGGGAAACCTGGTCACGCTCGAGGGATACAAGGTCCTCAACCCCAATGGTCAGCCTGTGATGGTGCCGCCGAACTCGGACTTTTACGTCGACGACACCGGCAACGTCTGGGACGACGTGGGAATCGTGGACCAACTGAACCTCGTGAGCCTGACCGAGGGGTCGACACTCACACCGATGGGCCCCTCGACGTTCAAGGTCCAAACAGGCGGCACCGAGGCCTCATCGGCCATGGTCCGCCAAGGCTACATCGAGCGAGCCAACGTCAATCCGGTCGAATCGATGACCGAACTCATCACGCTGCAGCGCCATTTCGATGCGATGCAGAAACTTATTCAGACATTCAGCACCATCGACAGTCGCGCCGCTCGCGACCTCGGTAGCATCACCGGCTAGGAGTCTTCATGCTTAAGGCACTCAAAACCGCAGCATCGGGCATGGACGCTCAACAGCGTAAACTCGACATCACCGCGAATAACCTTGCGAACGTCAACACGACGGGTTTTAAAAAATCACGCGCCGAATTTCAGGAAATGCTCTACACGCAGCAGCGCTCCGCTGGAAAAGGCAACCCCACCGGCGTCGAAATCGGCTCGGGCGTGGCCAATAGCGGCACGCAAAAAAGCTTCGTTCAGGGCACCCTTGAAGCAACCGAAAACCCGCTGGATGTCGCCATCGAGGGTGAAGGCTTTTTCCGGATTACAACCTCCGACGGCGACCCCGCGTTCACACGCGCCGGTGCTTTTAAGGTCGACCAATCTGGGGCGCTCGTGACCGGCGATGGCCAAATGGTTGACCCTGGCATCATGATTCCGATGGAAGCCGTATCGATCAACATCACACGTGACGGCACGGTGAATGTCGTCATGGACGGTGATACCGCCGAAACCGAAGTGGGCCGACTTGAACTGACTCGATTCCAAAATCCGGCAGGTTTACGCTCCATGGGACGCGGCCTTTTTGAGCCGACCGAAGCTTCGGGCGTTCCGACCTCGGGCACACCGGGCGAAGACGGTCTGGGGGCGATTTCCCAGGGATTTTTGGAAGGCTCAAACGTTGCGGTCACTGAAGAAATGATCTCGATGATCGTCTCGCAACGCGCCTACGAAGTGAATTCCAAGGTGATTAAAACGGCCGACTCGATGCTCGCCTCCGCAACCAATATTCGGTAATAAAATGCGGAATTTTTTCATTATATTTTTGAGTGTTTTTGCCTTCGCCAATACCGCGATCGCCAAGGCGCCAGCGCATGTGGGCGAAGAACTTCGTGCCGTCGTTGAAGCCAGTCTTCCCAGCGGTTCTGAGATCGATCTCACGCATATTTCGGTCCGCGGGAAATTGCCATCGACCTATTCGCTCGAGCTTCGGTGCGACCCGCTTCGCGTCACAAATATTCGTGCACTCATTCGCTCGGAAAAAGGAACCCAAACAGGTTGGGTGACTGCCAAAGCGTCCATTCGTGTCCCCGCGGCTGTGGTTGTTGCGACCATCCCGCGCGGCAGCCGTGTCGCCGACGGAACAAATCTTCAACTGGTCGAGGCCCGCGAGATTCCGCGGAATGCCGTGGCGTTTGAAGACCTCGAGGACGGAGTCGCATCACGCGATTTGCAGCCCGGCAAAGTCGTCGGAACCTCGGATATTGTGCTGCCCAAACTTATTGATCGAGGCCAACCCGTTGAACTCAAGGTTCGGCGAGGAACGGTCGTTATTGTTGTTCGCGGAATCGCCCTAAATGCGGGTCGCCGTGGCGACGTGATTCGGGTCAAAACCAGCACCGCCGATGGACGCACCCTTGAAGGTGTCGTCACCGGTCCTGGTGCATGTGAGGTACCCTGATGAACACGAAATTAATCTTGGCTTTAGCCCTTTTTTCAGTGGGTTGTGCCACCGAACATATCACCGAATATAAACCAAAAATTCGTGATTATCAGTTCCCGGTCGAAACGACCGAGATGGACAACGCCAAAGCCGATGGCTCGATTTGGAGTCAGAACGAAACCGGCAATTATCTGTACACAGACCAGCGCGCGATTCGACCTGGAGACATCCTAACCGTGAAGGTCGAAGAGTTTGCCAACGCCGAACGGGCCACCAACACCTCCAATAACCGGATGACCGAGATGAATGCGGATATTTCGGCATTTATCGGACTGATGGCCAAGGTCAAAGAACTCGACCCGAATATCGACCCCAGCTCGTTGATCTCGGCCAGTTCTTCCACAAAATTTGATCAGTCCGGTGAGACAGGTCGAAGTGAAAAACTGACCGCGACCGTTCCTGTGATCGTCAAAAAAGCTTTGCCCAACGGCAATGTTTTTGTCGAAGGCCATCGCGTGATCTTGGTGAACGAAGAAGAACATCATTTTTACATCTCTGGTGTCGCTCGACCCTTTGACGTCGACGAGAACAACACGATCGCGTCCTCGCGACTCGCCGACGCCGAAATTGAATTCACTGGCAGCGGATCGATTTCGAACGGTCAACAGCAGGGATTCTTCTCGAAGTATTTTGGCTGGATTTGGCCATTTTAAACTGGCTGCCAGTCGGTGGCACGGCGATTGCTCTACTGGTTAGTGCCGTGTGCAGGAGGTTCTCTTCATGAGAAAAATTTCAACCGCAATTTTCCTAAGTCTAGCTGGCCTTTTAATTTGGCCGAGCCTGGCTTCGGCCGCACGGCTTAAGGACTTGGCGACCGTCCAGGGCGTCCGAGAGAACCAGATCATCGGCTACGGCCTGGTTGTGGGCCTCGCGGGCAGTGGAGACTACGGACAGTCAGAGTTTACGGTACAATCCACGGCTTCGATGCTTTCCCGAATGGGAATTCGAGTCGATAAGGAAAAAATTACCACCCGGAACGTGGCAGCGGTAATTGTGACCGCCGAACTCCCAGCCTTCGCACGTTCGGGCCAACGCCTGGACATCACGGTTTCAAGTCTTGGGAACGCGCGCAGCCTGCAAGGCGGAACGCTGCTGATGACCCCGCTCAAGGGTGCAGACGGTCAAGTGTACGCCGTGGGCCAAGGCGCGATGTCCGTCGGTGGTTTTTCGGTCGGCTCGCAGGGAAACTCCCAGACAAAAAATCATGTCACGGCCGGAAATATCCCTGGTGGCGCGCTCATCGAAAAAAACCTCGAGGTTAATCTGTCCGGCCGTGAGAGCCTGCGCCTGATTCTTCGCAGCCCGGATTTCAGCACGGCTTCCGAGATTGCCGGCGTCGTGTCGGCATTTATGACCCCCGCTGCCGTCGTCGATCCCAATGCCGCGGTTGACCCCAATGCTCCGGTTGTGGACCCCAACGCCCCTGCCAAATTAGGTCTCCCGGACCCGAACAAAGGTCCGGCTCGTGCCATCGACGGCGGGACGGTTCAGGTCGAAATTCCAGAAAACTACCGCGAGAACGTCTCGCAATTCATCGCGGCGATCGAAAATCTTGAAGTGAAGCCCGGTCAAATTGCCAAAGTCGTCGTCAACGAACGCACGGGCACCGTGGTGCTGGGCGGCGATGTCCGTATCCGTGAAGTCGCGATTGCCCACGGGAATTTGAACGTCACGATCTCGTCGTCGACCAGTGTTTCGCAGCCCAACGCGCTTGCAGGCGGTAATACGAAGGCTGTGAGGAATTCCGAGACTTCTGTCGAAGAAGAAGATCGTGCGCTCAGGGTCGTGACCCCTGGTGGGTCCATCACGGACGTGGTCTCCGCACTGAACGCGCTAGGAGCCTCACCACGCGACCTCATCGCCATCCTGCAGGCCATAGAGGCAGCAGGCGCACTGGACGCAAGGCTGGTGATTCAATGAAGATTGGACCCCAACATGGCTTAGCCAAACTGGCCCAGGCCCCCGAACACACGCCCAAAGAAAAACAGGCGGCCGAAATCAAAGAGGCGGCCAAGAAATTTGAGGCGTTTGTGACGGCCCAACTTTTTAAGCAAATGTCGGCCACAAACGAGTCGATGAGCGACGAACCCTCACTCGCCAATCAATTTTTTGCAGAAACGCTCGCCGATCATGTGGCTGAGGTGTCTGCAGAACGCGGTGAGCTCGGGATCGCTCATGTCCTTGAAAAAACGTGGGTA
>JBFFMO010000122.1:0-8605 GCA_041554035.1 Allomicrovenator sp.
GTCAGGGCGGATCGCCAGATGAAAGTCGGCCTCCGTCGCAAAGGTCACGTCGATGCCCAACATGCCAGACGTCAACAAATGGTCGGTACCGCCGTAAACAGGCCGAATCGCGATCACGTGATTGCCGATGGTTTTGGCGGCAAAAAGAACAGCTGTCACGGCAGCCATTCCGCTGGCAAAAGCGACCGCTTCTGGTGCGTCTTCAAGGCTTGCGATGGCGTTTTCGAATCGCGCAACGGTTGGATTGAGCAGGCGAGCATACACCGCGTCTGGTGCACTGGCTTCGCCGTGTGCCAGCGCGTTCAGGCTGACGCCTGCGCGGGCGAGGTCTGAGATTGGATAGGTGGTCGATCGATCCAGGGGCAAAGCGTGCACGCCAAGATCGTTGAGGTGTTCTCTTCCCGAATGAATCAGATGTGTGGCAAGTCCCGACATATAGCCTCCGATACTTATTCGTTGATTCCGAACTATTCTGATTATATATTCCCTGAGCACCACTTTCCAACGAATCGTTATCGGAATTTGACCATGAATTTCAGCTTAGACCGAATAGACTTCGAAATTTTGGACCTCTTGCAGAAAGATGGTCGGCTGACCAACAAAGAAATCGCGGCCGTTGTGGGTCTGGCCCCCTCGTCGTGTTTTGAGCGAATTCGCAGACTCCGCGAAACCGGAGTCATCCTGGGCTTTCACGCAGAAGTTGCCGCCGAAGCGCTTGGAATCGGACTGCAAGCCATGGTCGGCATTCAGCTCAAGCAGCATTCACGCGCCGAGGTCGAGGACTTTTACGCCCATGTTTTGTCGCTTCCCGAGGTCGTTGCGGCCTACCATTTGGCCGGCCGGCAGGATTTCCTGGTTCATGTGGTGGTTCGAGACACCGAGCATCTTCGCAACCTCGCCATGGATGCATTCACGACCCGGCCCGAGGTCGCCCATCTGGAAACCTCTTTGATTTACGCGGCCTCGCGAAAACAGGCCCTTCCGCGCCTAAGTGAGCAGTGAGCCGTGAGCTGTGAGCGATTGTGCGCTTTACAATTGGACCGCCTGAAAACTGACCGCCTGAAAACTGATATCCGAAGTGGCGAAATCATCTTTCACAGGCGAGGATGAGGGTATGATTCCACCTATCGACGAAGCGCACGTCCAATTCAGCGCTGCAGGTCTCCAAGTCCTGAACGTGGCCCTCGCGTTCGTGATGTTCGCCGTCGCGCTGGGCATCGAGACCGAAGAATTAGAGCGACTCAAACGCACGCCACGGGCGTTGGGCGCCGGGCTTGTCTCTCAATGGGTCGCACTGCCGATTCTGACTCTGGGTCTGATTTTCCTGTTCCGACCCCACCCCGGCATCGCGCTTGGGATGTTGCTGGTTGCGGCCTGTCCGGGCGGCAACATGTCCAATTATTTTTGCCAGCTCGCACGTGCGAACACGGCGTTATCCGTGGGCCTAACGACGATCGCCACGGTCGGCGCGGCTTTCATGACGCCGCTGATTTTTGCGGGCGCCGCCAAGTTTTTACCGGATGCTTCCGACCAAGTGGGCGTGGCTGTCGATTGGTTCGACATGCTGAAAACGACGTTGATCCTTATCGCCCTGCCTGTCGCTGCAGGCGCTGCCTTGCGCCATTTCCAAAAGAAATTCGCCAATAAAATTCAAAAACCCGCCCAGATTTTGGCCGGAATCGTGTTGATGGCGTTCATCGTCATCGCCCTCATCGTCAACCGGGAAGCCTTTGGGACCTACGTCGGCCACGTCGCGCTGCTGGTCGCAGTACATAACGGCTTGGCCCTGCTCACTGGCTACGGCATCGCCTGGGCGGCACGACTTGAAGAACCCGAACGACGAACCATCGCGCTCGAGACCGGGATTCAGAATTCAGGCCTGGGCCTGGTTTTGATCTTCAGCTTCTTTGATGGAAACGGACCCATGGCGGTTGTCGCAGCATGGTGGGGAGTCTGGCACCTCATTTCTGGCGGGACCTTGTCAGCCATCTGGTCGCGCCGCGTGCCGGTTGGCGGTGAGCAGTGAGCAGCTGGCGGTGAGCGATGTATGTGGTGTTCATCGGCCAGAGTTTCGGATCTTCGAGGTTAAGTGATGGAAAGCCCGCTTTCGTCGATCCACGGGCCACCAGGGTGCCAAGTAGCGGCAATACTTTGAGCGCTAGTCAGCCTATCCACGACAGGCATCAGAAAGTCCGCGATCACTTCTGCTGCATCTGCCAATGTTGGGATCTCTCCTTGAATCCTTGAGCTTTTTTTGAGGTAGGAGATCCACTGCGTCTGTTTGATTGGCAATTCTGAAAAGGCCGGTGTGAGAGCGATAGGCAACGAGGTGGGCAAGGACGTGCGGCGACGAGCAAATGTCGATGCCACCGCCCGCGCCAACATGGCTCCATCAAACGTTTGAATCTGAGCAAGCATATAAATATCCCAAAAGTCCTTGAGGCGAGTGTTGGCCATATCGAGAACTACCATCGCCTCGAACTTCTCCGCGATGGCCGTTTCCGGAGTGTATCCCAACAACTCGGGGGCCTCGAAATCAAGCAACAAGGTCGGATACACGATGCGCGCAGCTTCCGGCGTAATGACATCTCCGAACCCGACATCGATCTGAATCGGGATTCTCGCATTGCCCAGTCCCGCTTCAAATTTCAGCCTCACACCCGCGTTGTGAGCCCTCAGACGAATGGGTTCAGCAAGGAGGGACGCGCGGTCGAATTCTATACCGTCTTCCGTCACTTCGACGTCGAAGCAAGTCGTTACGATTCGCTTGACCTCATCCACTTCCACTGGTGATTCCATATGTAGATCGATGTCTTTTGTAGATCGCGTGAGTTCGCCACCCCACAATTGCAGCATGAGGCCTCCTTTTAGAACGAAGTCGTCTGCAACATCAAAGCGTGACAAACGAAACAAAAACCGCTCCATTGCGTAGTACTGAATCAACTCGCTGAATTGCCGCTTCTCTGCTTTTGCTCGGTTTAGCAGTCGGGCACGGACGGAAGCCGGTACATTTTTGCCCCCCGTGTTCAAAGCAAAGCCTCCAGATAAGGAAGGATAGAAGTCTCCACACGACAAATTCGGGCGTACTTGAGTATCTCACCGAAGTTGACTCCGTCGCGAGTCAACGCCTCTTTGAGCGCCTTAACAGCGACATCTGTCCCCAAAACGTTACGGTATCGAAAGCAGTCCACGACCGTCCTAGCAAGGTTATAGATTTGAACCGGCACGCCATCGATCTGCACCACATCGATTCCAGCCCCAAAAGTATCAACACCAAATTGATGAACTTGGATCGGCGGATAATCCAGCTGAGGTTTCTTACTTCCGCGCGGCAACGCAATGTGGACTTCGTGTGGAACATCATCAGAAACGTCGTAGTACGATAGCGCCGAATTCAAACAGATGACCGCCTGGGGTACGCGTAGAGCAACCGTCACAAAATCGGGATTTGCGAGGGGGGGAAGTGAAGTGAGGCGATACACTCCGCGAGAAATCGCCTCAAGTATTCCTTCGTCGCGCATCTGATACAGAGTCCGCGGGTGCACTCCGAGGTCTAGGGCCTCCTTTGTCCGGAGTACTCCACCACATCTATCAAACACTTTAATGGCGTCATCAATCTTCATAGCTGGATAGAAAATACCCCCTCACTCAATACATGTAAACCTTTCTATCCAAAACCCGCGCCCAACGCATGGTCGTGGAGGGCGCGCCCGACTACTTATGTACGCTAACTTCAGTTCGCATCGATTCCGTTCCAGAAGCGACGCTTAAACCCAAGCATTAAACCCGCCATAACGAAAAACACACCGACACCAACTTGGATTTGTCCCATGAGTTGTCGAAGGCCATCACCGTCGAAGTGCCCGAGCACTTTAATCTCGATTTCAGGCGGTAATTTGATCGAATAATCTCCAGCCGCAAGATTCGCTTCACAGACACACACGGATCGTCCGTGCCGTTCACAATATCTCAGATGACTGATTGCCGGCTGGAGATATGAAATGTCACCACAATCGCTTCCACTCACGACAAGATATCCTACTTGTTCGATAAAATTACGAAATTCAACTGTTCATGATTGCCGGTTTGGCATGGGATGATCGATTGAGGCGAAAATTCCCGGACCAACTAACCCGAAAAGAATCACGAACACCCATAAAAGCAAAATCCCTTTTTTTGCAACGCTTTTCCTAGGGTTTAGTACGCCTGATCGAGATAATTAGAAGCCCAAAGATTATCAGCGTCACCAAACCACTATTTATCAACCATTTAAGTGGGCTACGGCATCGCCTGGGCGGCAAGGCTTGAAGAGCCCGAACGACGAACCATCGCGCTCGAGACCGGGATTCAGAATTCAGGCCTGGGCCTGGTTTTGATCTTCAGTTTCTTTGATGGAAACGGACCCATGGCGGTTGTCGCAGCATGGTGGGGAGTCTGGCACCTGATATCTGGCGGAAGCTTGGCCGCGTTCTGGTCGCGATGGCCGGTCCGCAGTGGGCAGTGAGCAGCTGGCGATGGGGTGTTCTTCGGCCAGGTTGCGGACACTCAGCCGTGATTCCATAACAACCAATCCGCGCGAGCGACGTCACCTCAGGGAAAACTGAGCCACTCATTCACCACCTCCCCACCCACCTCAATAAATCTGAGAATCCACGGGGAAACCTCCCAGGGGCGAGGCCCGTAAGGTTGGAATCAATCGCATAAATCTTATCGAATTGTCCTAAAAGGATTCGACCGTCTTCTCCGACATCCGACACGAAAACTCGGCCTCGGCCCATGTCGTCAGGCAGCTCGTATGAACCGATCATCACACCATTTCTCCAATCGTAAAAGCCGATGGAGTTTAATCCAGGTAAGATCAGCACGCCATCTCGTGTTGCAACAATATTGGAATTTAACGAACCGTTTACGAGCAATTCTCGCTCGGGTTTACCCGATTCAAAAACGACTATATTCATTTTCGCACTTGGAACCCTCTTGATACAAGCGACTGTGTCTTCCGATAATGTGAGCAGTTGGTCGCATGTATCCTGAGCGATCAGCTCACTCGCGCTATCATATACTTTGAGTTGGGCACCCATCACTTCGAAGCGTCCGCCCGAAAACTCAATTATAGTTGCCGGTGTCGCATCTGGACGTGCGCGGATGGCGCCGCACGAATCCACACCCACTGTCTTTCCGCCGCCAAGGTCGATTATCAACTCCCGCGTAGCCGCGTCGAATCCCATACCATACGGAGTCGTGTAAAACCCATCGGTCGAGACAGACAACTGCGCTAATTCCTCGTAATCGACCCCCCAGTTAACTGCGCCGGTAATCGGGTCCACACTCACGATCCCTCTTGGCTGTTTTGATTCTGCGATGATCTGTCCGTCTGGCGCCTGACGCACGCCGCCCGTTTGGCTGATCAGGTAACAACCACGAATCTGGTTTCTGATGGTTGATTCTGGTGCGAACGGATCAACAAACACCCATTCGATTGACCTATCGACGACGTCGTATGGTTCAAAAACCGTAGAAAAAACAGCTACTTTTGGAGTATCATCAAGGGGAAGGGAAATCCCAAATTCTATTTCTGTCTGAAAACATGCAAGTTGTTTTCCGGTGGCGCGGCTCAAGGTGGCAAGGCCACCGCGCTGGTCCAGCGCAGTCAGCATGTCGCCCTTCACAACCAAAGAGGTTAGCTTAATATTGTCATCTATCGGACATTGGTTTTGATAAGACCAAGCCAATGCCAGCCCAAGATCAATGGGCACGGGCGCGAGCTCTCCAGTTCGCCATGTGGCTATATTATTGTGAAAAACAGCACATTGGTTCTGGAAGGGCTGTAGGCTGACGACTCTACATTCGGGATTGGTAGTATTGTTCCACGGCGAGTCATTCGATCCTGAATTATTCGATCCTGAATTATTCGATCCTGAATTATTCGACGCCGAATTGTTCGACGCCACCATGTTGTTCGTACCGAGCCGACTCGATTCTTCATCTGCACAACCGGCAGTACATCCCACCCCACAGCAAATAATCGTCAAGAGCGCTGCTTTCATTTGGATGATGGACACACAATTCCTTCTGGCGGATCTGGAACAAAAAAAAACGTTGAACGGATTGCCATTGCACTGACGTCCATCATTGAACGCACCATGCACACTAATTTCAGTTCGCATCGATTCCGTTCCAGAAGCGACGCCTAACCCTAAACATCAAACCCGCGATGAAGAAAAACACACCGACACCAACTAAGATTTGCCCCACGAGTTTTCGAAGGCCATCACCGTCTAAGTGACTAAGCACTTTAATCTCGATTTCAGGCGGCAATTTGATCGAATAATCTCCTGCTGGAAGATTCGCTTCACAGACACACGCGGATCGCCCATGCCGGTCACAATACCTCGGTTGATCAATTGCGGGCCTGAGATATGAAATGTCAACACAATCGCTTCCACCCACCACGAGATACACTACTTGTTCATGAGGGTTACGAAAATCGACGGTTCCTGATTGTAGGTCTGGCATAGGATGATCGATTGAGGCGAAAATTCCCGGACCGACTAATCCGAAAAGGATCAAGATTACCCCTAAAAGCAAAATCCCTCTATTTTGCAATATCTTTCCTAGTATCGAGTACGCCTGATTGCGACAATTAGGAGCCCAAAGATTATCAGCGTCACCAAACCACTATTTATCACCCATTTAAGTGGGATGGGCGGTGCGGTTAGCACCCAGATAACAACACGCACATCTGGTGATCGGTCTACAACTCGAAAACGATGAAGACCTTTCTCCAACCTAACCTGCCCATAGCAGCGCTCGCCCACGTTATCGGGATTTGAAGGGTCAAGTTTGCCAACAACCGTCCCGTTCACATCTAAGACTTCAATCAATCCGACGCACGAACCGATCGAGCAAATACTGTAGGAGTCAGGTCTTCGAACCATGTCAAAATCTGGTTCGGAGGAGACCATGTTGTCGTAAACTGGCTGCGATTCTTGATAACTGAGCGCGAGAATAACGCTGACCACACTGGCTGCGATGAAGAGTATAAAGAGAACAACGGCCTTCCAGTCCTTCTTGCGTGGTCTAATCACGTAGTTCGTCTCGGCGATATCTCATCTACTTCCCCATTTTTACGTACTTATTGGTTCCTAGTGTAGCAACGACGACGACGTGCCGCCAAGTGCCTTGGCAACAAACCGCTCCGCTCACCGCTCACCGCTCACCGCTCACCGCTCACCGCTCACCGCTCACCGCTCACCGCTCACTGCTCACCGCTCACCGCTCACCGCTCACCGCTCACTGCGCACAGCCCACCGACCAGCCGGGGATCCAGCGCTCCCGGTCACGCAATTCGCGCCACGGAAAAACCTCAACGAAAGTCTCGTCGAGGACGGCAGTCAGGTAGACGCTGCCTTCTCGATCGACACGTGAGACGTAGAAGTGGCGATGCTTGCCCGGTCCGACGCGTGACCATTTTGAATCGGCTAATCGGTCAGGATGAGTCGGGAAAGGCGTTTGTCCGGAGTGTGGCATAAAAAATCCGCAGTCGATTTGTGACCAATGGCTATACGATGCATCCAACGTCCAGAAATTTCAGGAGAAGCTCAACATGTCATTATTATCGAAACTCAAGGGAACGGGAAAAAGCGGCTACGGATACGGCTCATCAGCTGAAGACGTCACCACTGGCCTCGACCTCAGCGGAAAAACCTACCTTGTCACCGGCTGCAACTCGGGCATCGGCGAGGAGACCGCTCGGGTGCTCGCCCTTCGCGGCGCGCGATTGGTCGCGGCCGCCAGAACGGTCAAAAAAGCCGAAGACGCCGTATCGCCGTTTACGAAGAATTTCCGGGCCGTTGCGTGCGAGTTGAGCGAACCCAATTCGGCTGCCGCTGCCGCCGCATCGCTCCAAGACGAGACCTTTGACGGCATCATCTGCAATGCGGGCATCATGGCGCTTCCCAAGCTCACGCTGAGCCACGGCTACGAAATGCAGTTCATGACCAATCATATCGGTCATTTCATTTTGGTGACGGGATTGCTCGACCGACTCGCCGACGACGGCCGGGTCGTGATGCTTTCGAGTGATGCGCATAAATTCCCGGTCAGCGGCGGCATCGACTTCCACAACCTGGACGGTTCGAAGGGTTATGGAGGCACACGATTCTACGGCCAATCGAAGCTATCGAATCTGCTCTTTGCCCGTGAGTTGGCGACGCGCCTGAAAGCTGGGCAAACGGCCAATGCCGTTCATCCCGGCGTGATCCACACGAACCTCGCCCGTAACATGGCGTCGATCACGAATGTGGTCTTGTCTGCCGTCGGCCCCCTGGCGCTCAAATCGATTCCAGAAGGCGCAGCGACCCAAACCTGGGGTGCAACCAGCCCCTCGTTGGCTAAGGTCACGGGGCAGTATCTGGCGGATTGCAACGTCGCCAAGTCGTCTAAACTTGGAGAAGACATGGTGCTCGCCAAACGACTCTGGGAAGTCAGCGAGGAAATCGCAGCGAAGCTGGTCGCGTAGGCTGCAGGCCATGCGGACCAGGCGCAATGCAGGCCATAGGGCCTGCGGACCAAGCGCAATGCAGGCCATAGGGCCTGCGGACCA
>JBFFMO010000123.1:0-8530 GCA_041554035.1 Allomicrovenator sp.
ACAAGGCCATCGACGGCATTGCGCAGGCGTTTTACGGCGCATGCACTGCGCCTGATGAATTCGAGTGGCGCAAATCGTCGGGATTTTCGCCCAATACGCAGGCGTTGCTCACCCGAGCAGAAAGGCTCAAATCCGAGGTCCGATTTGTCACGGCGAATCAGACGCTCGAAGCCATTGACGTCTCGAAGTTATCGGCCGGACAGCTCTGCGATTTTGAGTATCTGAAGGGTCAGGTGGTCTATCGTCTGCGACAAAGGGACACGGCGAACAAGCATTACAGAAATGCCGTGAAATATTGTGAGGGCGTCGATGCCGATTCTCACGTGCGGGCGCTCTATGCGTTGGGGAAACGCGAGTTTGAGACGGGCCAATTGGAGGCGTCCAAGGCGGCCTACTCCACTTTGGTTCAGCTCTACCCAAACCGTTCTCATGCCGACGATGCCTACATGTATCTGGCTCGGATTGCGCGACAGCAGGGGGATCAGGGCCGCGAAGCTGAAATCGTGAATAAAGTCCTGACCTCGTTTGCTGATGGGGACATGGTTTTTGAGATCGTGTGGGAAACCCTCGAATCTTCTTATCGTGCCGGTGAGTATCGGAGCTTCATCAATGGTCTGGCGGCGATGAAATTGCCGGATCATGACGGTGAGTATTTCTCGCAGGGGCGTCTGGAGTATTTTCGAGGGCGTGCGTTTGAGAAGCTTGGCGAAGCCGATTCAGCACAGCAGTCGTTGGGTCAGGCTTGGTCGGCGTATCCGTTTAGTTTCTATGGGTATTTGAGTCGGGAGGTCCTCAAGAATCGCGGCTGGACCGTGCCTGATATCGCCCAATCGGTCATCGATCCTGCATGGTTAGGCGCGTCGCAGTGGCGTTATTCTGCCGCCGCTCGTTTGTTGCGGGCAGGTGCGAGCGACCGAGCTGGCGTGGCGGCACGGTTGTTTGGAAGCAGCCCTGAGGAGCTTTGGCGCATGAGCTACGCGCTGGATCGCGCGGGGTTATATCCTCAGAGTCATAATATCGTTCGGCGCAGTATCAGTGGTGCACCCTGGCTTGAACATGGGGGCGTGAATCTGGTTCAGATGAAGCTTGCCTGGCCAAATCCTTTTGAAGCGTTGATCGAGGCAGCATGTGTCGCAGAGCTTGAGCAGTCTCCTGAGACCTATCTGAGTCCGGCATTGCCGACTTCGATCATGCGGGAAGAATCTTCTTTCATCGAAGACATCGAGTCGTACGCGGGGGCGCTTGGGCTGATGCAGTTGATGCCTCGCACGGCATTGGGCCACGACGACGATGTGAATGGCGCAGCGACCCCGGACCGCCTAAAAACCGCGCCAGTCAATATTCGCGTGGGAGTAGACCATTTGTTCTACCTCTCCCGTAAATTCAAGGGGCATCCGGCGCTGATCGCTGCGGCCTATAATGCGGGTGGTGGTGCCGTCGGAAAGTGGATTTCCCGGCAGCCCAACGAAGATATCGCACTCTTTATTGAAGATATCCCACCCCTGCAAACCCGTGATTACACAAAACGTGTGGTGGGCAGTTACGCCGCCTATACCTATCTGCGTGGCGAGGATCTGGATCCAAGAATTCTGGGCGGGGCTCAGTGATCAAAAGAACTGCTGGACGCCAAATGAAAGCGGCGTAGATCCTGTGCCCTTTAGGGGTAAGGCGTAGTCGATACGCGCGACAAATTGATAGATCTTGGGGCTGATGATTCGCAGGCCGATGCCTGCGGATGCCCCGTCTGCGTCCCAGAGCAGGCTTGAGCGTTCGGAGACTCCGACCGCATCAAAGAAGAGCACGTGGTGCAGAACCAGCCAGCGATGGTCGAGTGAGGGGACGCGATATTCGGCGTTGAGGAACCAGTAGAATGGGCCGCGAAAGCGCGAGTCGTAAAAGCCTCGCACGGTGTCGAGTCCGCCAAGGAAGAACTGATTTTCGATATGTTCGGCGGATGTCATGCCGACGCCAAAGCGCATGCCGATATTCTGCTTGCCGACAAAACGTTTGAACGCGAGCAATTGTGTGCCGGACTCCACGTAGGACTCCGACGATCCCCAGAGCTGATTCGACGCCGCGAACGTCTGTGTGAGCTGGACTCCTTCGCGCAAGTAGGAGTCTTGGTCGATATGGCCGAAGGCTGCGCTCAGACTCAAAATTCCGTGTTCTTGGCCCTCGGGCAACCCGCTGACACGTTGTTTGGCCGCAATGTCGTCGCGCAGCAGATCATAAGAAAATCGGTCGTGCTGAAGAACCAGCCCTCCTCCAAGGCTCAAGTCCTTGGAGATCTCACGATTGGTCGCAAGGACCGCTGATCTCCGTTCACGCAGGTAGCCGCCCTCAAGCGCTCCGGAGTCGTCGTAGAGATATCGAATGCGATTGGTCCACCAGAACTGCGCGCCCAGAAATTGTCGCTGATCGAGAAATCGTGGGTCATGGAACCAGAAAAGAAACGAGTTCGTGTCGCCCAAGCGCTGGTAGCGGCCGCCAGCCTCGAGGTAACGGCCGAGGAGATTGATGTCATAAATCCCGGCCAAAAGGCTGAACAGGTCGCCGCCCGCACTGATGTTGAAGAAGGGCAAGATCGTCCATCGTTCATCCACGAGAATCACGACGTCGGTTTCCACACCGGAGGGGTCTCGCGGAATCAGAGTGTATTCCGCGATCCTAAAAAGGCCGATATTTCGGAGGCGTTGAACGCTTTCCTCGAGTTGCGCCCGAGTGACCAGGCCGCCGGCCTTGAAGGTAAGTTCCCGTTCCACGACAAAACGCTGAGTTCGTATCAGGCCTTGGATTTCGATCGTGTTGACGCGCCAGACTTCCCGTTCGACGTCGACATCGCTGTCGGTTTCGATGGGCTGAGCGAAGGACAGACTGGCATGCAGGAAGAGCACAAAGACAACGAAGAGCCTCAACGGTCCTCCTCCAATCCAAAATCAGCCACTTTCCGGATCAAATTCCTTCGACTGACCCCAAGGTCTCGTGCGGTCTGACTCTTGTTCCATTGATTACGTTTGAGGCCATCCAGAATCATGTGGCGTTCCAGGCTCTCGACCGCCGCCGGCATGGTGAGGTCCCCGGTGACCACGTCCGAAAACTGGCTCCGAGTCTTGGTGGACAGTGATAAATACGTGTCTTCGATGATGGGAGCGTCGCCGGACATGATGACGAGCTTTTCGATCTCGTTTTCGAGTTCGCGCACGTTTCCAGGCCATGAATGCGCCATCAGGCGTTTGAGTGTTTCTGCCGAAACCTGCTTCTTGGGAAGGTCATGATGAAGCGCCGCGCGTGCGACAAAAAAATCGACAAGAAGGGGGATATCATCGATGCGATGCCGCAGTGGAGGGGCCGTGATCGTGATGACGTTGATCCGGAAGAATAAGTCCTCGCGGAAGGTACCTTTCTTGACCTCCTCACGCAGTTCGCGGTTCGTGGCGCAGAGCATGCGAACATCGACTTTTCGAAAGGCGGACGCGCCGACGGGAAGGAAGGTCCCCTCTTGCAGGACGCGCAAGAGTTTGACCTGCAGATTCACCGTCATCTCCCCGATTTCATCAAGGAAGAAGGTCCCGTTATTGGCCATCTCGAAGAGCCCTTCTCGGTCGCGGTGTGCGCCAGAGAAAGCTCCTTTTCGATGCCCAAAAAGCTCGCTTTCGATCAGTTCAGCCGGGATCGCTGCCACGTTTTGAATCACGAGTGGCAGGTCGGAACGAGTGCTGCCTGAATGCAGGGCCCTCGCGATGAGTTCTTTGCCCGTGCCGTTTTCACCTTCGATCAAAACCGAGGTGTTTGAGCGAGAGACTCGGCGCAGAACGCGGAAGAGCTTTTGCATTTCTACGCTGCGGCCGATCATCGATCCAAATCGGTCGTCTTCCGATGCATCGACCGTGATGATTTCTTCTCCATGGCCCTCGATGTCGGCGGCGATGGCGCGAAGCAGGCCGTGCACGACATCGCGTTTGCGACGATCGAGTCGCGGGACATCGTCGATCCACGAACTCAGCTGCGAGGCGTCAAAATTGGCGGCCTTCCACGATGCGGCAATAAGGTCTGCGCCCTGGGCTGCGTCTTCGGCATGCAGAAAACCGCTCGCATAAACGACGGCAAGGGTTTTGCCGCGGCGTTTGATGGGAACAGAAATAGCGCTGAGGCCCACGTGGCATACCCGTGGCTTGTGTTCGTCGTCATCCACCCAACTTGTGACTGAAGCACCACAGGTCCGGATGGGACCTTCTGCCGAACGATTTGCTGCAAAGTGCTGGCAAATCGGGCGTGGGGCAGACGTTGGTGGACTGGGAAATGGGACGATTTGCCCATCGGTCGTGGCGACACCCACCCAGAGACCCCATTCATCCTGTATATGGCGTGCAATTCGCCGTGCTGCCGGCAGCAATGCCGCATGAGTCCAATTAATCATCTTGCTCTCGCTTGAGCGCATCATCGTGCCAAGGCAGGTTCTGTGCAATGCCGATGCCGATTGTAAGCGGCGACTAAAGGGTGATAGTTAGTCGGTTTCAGATTGATTCTAGCGGAGGATGCATGTCCGAGAAACAAGGGTGCAGCGCGATTGTGGTCGTGCTCGTGTCTGCATTTGCATTTGTTGTGGGAGCGCTCGGCGGAGCCGGCGCCCTTTATTTCGTGGTTCAAAACGACCCATCAACGGTCGGGATTGAGCCTGAGATTCAAGTCGTCACCAAAGCCGCACCGGTCAAAGCTGCGTCGGCCACGCCGGATTATGGCCTGCTCTACCCGATCGAAGAGACCCTTCGAATTCAAGGGAAATTGCCGCCCGAATCCGTCACGGGAATGGTCAAAGATAAACGATACGCCATGCGTGAGTGTTATCAGGCTGGCTTGAATAAAGACCCGTCGCTGAAGGGCGAAATGTCGGTTCAGTTCACCGTCTCGGGCGACACCGGCAAAGTGATCGCGGCTCTGGAACGCAGCACAGACATTGGCAATGCGGCTGTTCGCGACTGCATCCTGAATAATATTCGGGGATGGCAGTTGGCATCGACGCGAAAAGGCGATTCGGTTGTTCGTTTCGACTTCTTGTTGCTTCCGCTGGCCAGCGCACCGACCGAATGAGCTGAAGCTTCACTTCAAGAATTTTCGTACGGCGCGTCTGTGTTCAGCGAAAGTGTTCGAGAAGTGATGCGCTCCACTTCCGTCGCGTCTGGCGACGAAGAATAAATAATTCTTATCTTCGGGGATTTTCGACGGCAAAAGCGCGGCTTCCAGGCTGCCTTTGCCCGGATTTGCGATCGGTCCCGGTGGAAGGCCATCGATGACATAGGTCGAGTATCGGTTTAACGGGTCTTTGCAGTAGCGAGGGTGCGGAATCTCCCGATAGGTGTCTTCCCCGTAAACACAGGTGGGGTCGGTCTGGAGTCGCATCTTCTTGTCGATTCGGTTCAGGAATACACGGGCGATGCGAGAGCGCTCGGTCCGGGCGTTGGATTCCTTTTCGATCAGTGACGCCAAGATCACCACATCCGGGGCCGTAAGACCGTGTTTTGAGAGATCTCCGAGGGCATCGGGGTGGCTGGCGACCAGCGTCGTCCAGACCTTCTGATGCCGTTCGTACATCTTCTGGACCAACTCGTCGGCAGAAACGCCGAGTCGGAAACGGTAGGTGTCTGGGAAAAGATACCCCTCCATGGAATCTCCGATGATTCCGAATTTTTGAAGAGTCTCGGGGTTTCGCGCCGCTCGAAGAAAGTCCAAGCGAGAGACCACGCCAGACTTATCGAGTCGGTCTGCGATATGAAAGATCGTCAGTCCCTCGGGTATGGTGATCGTAACCTCATCGGCTGCGCCGCCTTCTTGAAGTGATGCTTCAAGCTCGCTCAAGGAAACGGGGCCCACAAACGTGTAACGCCCTGCCCTGACCCGGTCTGGAAGACCGCGACGTCTGCCCCAAATATTGAAGTAGAGGGGACGGCTTATCATCGCCTGAGTCTCAAGGATCTGGATCACACCGTTCCAGGATGTCCCGGGCGGAATGACCACGTGAATGACCTCATTTTCGGGCACCACGGGCCTTTCCAAAAAGGTGTTGATGTCCAGCCCGACGACGACCGATGCCAGCAGCAGCACAAGCGTCACGAACACGCCGACCGCTCGCAAGCATCCTCGTTTTTCAACCGCCATGCGGGGCTCCATTTCTTAGCGCATCCAAATAGGCCTGAAGGATTTGTTGAGCTGCGATGGCGTCGACCTGATCCTTTTGCTTTTTGCCCTTCATGCCGGTTTCGCTCAGCAGATGGTGAGCGATGATGGTGGTCAACCTCTCGTCGACGAATTCGATCGCAGCGGTGCATTCATCCTTTTTCATCGCTCTTTCGAGAAGAAGCGCGAAGGTCCTCGAACGTTTTGCTGCGGGGCCTTCCTTGCCTTTTTGGTCCACCGGAAGGCCGATCACCACGACTGAAAAATCTTCTTCAAGAATTCGCTTAGAAATGGCCGTTGGGGCTCCTAATGCGTCGATCACGTCACTGGGCACGGCGAAGCTCGAGTCCTCGTCGGCAACGGCGAGCCCAATCTTTCGCGTTCCTACGTCAATACCTATGAATCTTGCCATGGCTTCTACCTCGTCCTCTCGCTTGTCCTCTCGCTTGTCCTCTCGCTTGTCCAGTGTCAACAAACGTGCCAAATATCGCGAACTTCCGTGAGTGGCATCTATGTACGCCTTTTTATCTCAAAAAATCGTTCGCTTCCGAGTGTCGATTTTAGCACTCGTGACACTTTTTTCGCTGGTTGGACTTTCGAAAGTTCCCCATCTGAAATTTGATTTTACACCGCAACAGCTCTTCAGGTCTTCGTCGGACTTACTCGCCCAGCGCGAACGGTTCGCTCAGACCTTTGGCCGCGAGGATAACCTACTCACGATTATTGTGGAGGCCCCCACCGTCTGGAACGTCGAGACGATGTCTTGGATGCGCGATACGACTTTGCGGTTGCGGGATCAACCCTTCGCCAAGAACACGGAGTCTGTCGTCACTCTGGAGATTCCGAGGAGCGGCGGCGAAGGCGTGATGACAACCAGTCCACTCCTTGGGGCTGGAGTCGTCGATGCGGAAGGCGTCGACAAGCTGAAAGCCCTGGCGGCAGAGGAGCCGTTGCTGCGCGGTCAGGCCGTGAGCGAGGACGGAACACTCGCCGTGATCATGGTTTGGCTGAACGACGATATTCAGGACGTCACCAAGATCAAAGAGGCGGTGGATGCCATCGACGCAGATCTCAGATCCTCACCTGCGCCCGACGGGGTTTCGTTCCGCCTGACCGGGATACCTTTCCTGCGGCAGGAGATTGTCGAGAGTCTCAAAAACCAGCAAATGACGTTCGTGCCCGGCACGGCGCTGGCGTACCTGTTCATCCTTGCCTTCATGTTTCGGCGATTCTCCGGTGTGTTTCTTCCGCTGGCCGTTGTCGGTGTGACCTGTGTTGGGGCCGCATGGATGCTGGTGGAGACGGCTTCGCCGATCAATATCATCAACAACGTGCTCCCGAGTCTGATTTTCATCATCGGGGTTTCCGATGCGATTCACATGTTGGTTCGTGACGCGGAAGAGACCGATTCAGGCCTGAACCGGATGGATTCGATTCGGGCGATGATTCAACACACCGGAGCAGCGTGTCTGCTCACGAGCCTGACGACAGCTGTGGGCTTTTTTTCGCTGGTGGCGGCGGATACCGAGATTCTTCAGGACTTTGGCTGGCAGGCCGGTGTTTCGGTGTGTTTTGCGTACGTCGTTACGCTGCTTTGTCTTCCCGCTGCGTTGAGTTTCCTTCGACCGGTGTACCGCCCCGAGTCGGACCCCACGCATCCGCCGATGTTGGAGAGGCTGTTGACCGCGCTTGGGCACCGCGCAGTCACGCATCCCTGGTATTTCATTGCCGTGTCGGCCGTGGTGACCGTGGTGGCCGCAGGATTCGCTTGGCGGGTCGAAATCGATACCGTGTTGCTTGAGGTCTACGACACCGACCATCCCACCTATCAAAACATCACGTTGGCCGAGGAGAAGCTGGGCGGAATTCTGCCGGTTGAAATTTCTCTGATGCACGACGACATCGATGCTTTCAAAGATCCCGAGCGGTTTTCGAAGATTTCGATCCTGGAGAAATTTGCATCCGAGCAACCCGTTGTTGTGTCGACGCAAAGCCTCGTCGGGTTTCATCAGGCAGCGCGGGCAGCGCTCTTGGGAGACCCTGCTGAGCGTGACGTATTGCCGGATTCGCGCGAACAAATTGAGCAGATTCAGCTTCTGATTGCGGGGGCTCCAGACGCCCTGTCTGGGCCGAATCGATTCATGACCAGTGACTTTCGACACGCTCGAATCCTGTTGCGAGTGGCCGATGACGGGGCCAAAGCACAGATGAAGCTTGGCAAAAAATTGACGAAAAGGCTGGAGGAACTTTTTCCGCCGGAGTCCGGAGTTCGCTACGCTCTGACGGGCGACGCCTATGTCGCATCGCTGTCTTTGGACTCTTTTATTCGCGACCTTTTTTACAGCTTGCTGGTCGCGAT